>JAVBYK010000247.1 GCA_030824095.1 bacterium | reverse complement strand
GAAAAAAATTTAGTCATATATAAGACATAAGATACAGTTTTGGTCTTATATAAGACTACAATAGAGCCCAGCTTGAATTGCATAGCCTGCCTTCAGGCGCCGAAATTTCTTAACTACGACGGAGTGACTTCATGACTACTCAAACCCGTGAACAGCAAATCGCAGCCCTTGAAAAAGACTGGGCGACCAACCCCCGCTGGAAAGGCGTGAAGCGCGGCTACTCCGCTGCTGACGTCGTCCGTCTGCGCGGTAGCGTTCAGCCCGATTACACCTATGCCAAGAACGGCGCCGAGAAGCTGTGGGCCAAGGTCAACGGCGGCGCCAAGAAGGGCTACGTCAATGCTTTTGGCGCGATCTCCGCTGGTCAAGCCATGCAACAAGCCAAGGCTGGTCTGGAAGCCGTGTACCTGTCTGGATGGCAAGTTGCCGCTGACGGCAACACGTCCGAGACCATGTACCCCGACCAGTCGCTGTACGCCTATGACTCGGTGCCC
Source organism: bacterium (assembly GCA_030824095.1). Classification (GTDB taxonomy): domain Bacteria; phylum Pseudomonadota; class Gammaproteobacteria; order Burkholderiales; family Burkholderiaceae_C; genus Allorhodoferax. The sequence continues at coordinate 10,986 of JAVBYK010000247.1, read as the reverse complement.
ACCATGGTTCGTCGCATCAACAATACATTCAAGCGCGCTGACGAAATCCAGTGGGGTCGTGGCATCAACCCAGGCGACAAGGAATTCATCGACTTCTTCCTGCCGATCGTGGCCGACGCGGAAGCCGGCTTCGGCGGCGTGTTGAACGCTTTCGAGCTGATGAAGAACATGATCACGGCGGGCGCTGCTGGCGTTCACTTTGAAGACCAACTGGCTGCTGTGAAGAAGTGCGGCCACATGGGCGGCAAGGTTCTGGTTCCTACCCGCGAAGCCATCGAAAAGCTGATTGCTGCCCGCTTCGCAGCGGACACCATGGGCGTGCCCACGATCATCCTGGCCCGTACCGATGCGGAGGCCGCCAACCTTATCACCAGCGACTACGACGCCAACGACAAGCCCTTCATTACTGGTGAGCGCACCCAGGAAGGTTTCTACCGCGTCAAGAACGGCCTGGAGCAATCCATCAGCCGTGGTGTTGCTTACGCTCCTTACGCCGACCTGGTGTGGTGCGAAACCGGCGTGCCAGACATTGGCTTTGCCCGCGAATTCGCCCAGGCTGTGCTCAAAGAGTGCCCCGGAAAGCTGCTGTCCTACAACTGCTCGCCTTCCTTCAACTGGAAGAAAAACCTGTCGGACTCGCAGATCGCTTCTTTCCAGGAAGATCTGTCCGCACTGGGCTACAAGTACCAGTTCATCACTTTGGCTGGTATCCACATCAACTGGTTCAACACATTCCAGTTCGCCCACGCTTACGCTCAGGGCGAAGGCATGAAGCACTACACCGAAATGGTGCAGGAGCCCGAATTCGCCGCCCGCGACAAGGGTTATACCTTTGTGTCGCACCAGCAGGAAGTCGGCGTTGGCTATTTCGACGATGTGACCACCGTGATCCAGGGCGGTTCTTCCTCCGTGAAGGCTCTGACTGGCTCCACCGAAGAAGAGCAGTTCCACTAAGCACGACTCTTCGATAATCAAAGGCCGGGCCTCCGCAAGGGGCCTGGCCTTTTTTACATTGAAGGGCGTGGCAAATGGCGGAACAGTTTTCCTTGTTTGGCGATCCGGTACCCAAGGCTTTGGTGAAAACACATGGTGCAAAAGCCGGGCGCGATCCGTACTCGCTGTTCTTTTCTATTTTTCCCGTACCGGGAGAGGCTGCGGAAATTGCCAGGCGCGGCGCAGCCATATTGGAAGCGCAGGGGCTCAGCGGTAAACCTTTGCTGCCGCACCGTTTGCACGTCACCTGCCATGATCTGGGCAACTATGCGCACGTGCCGCAGGACCTGGTGGATGCGGCCATCCGGGCTGGTGATGCGTTGAGCTTCGATGCGTTTGATGTGGTGCTTGACTGCGCGTTGAGCTATCCAAGTAGCGGCACCTATGTGCTGTCTGGCCGCGAGGGAGCCCGCCAATTGACGGCCTTTCGTGAGGCCCTGGGCGAAGCGATGCGTGGGGAGGGCTTGCGCCTGAGCCGCAGTTTTACGCCACATATGACACTGGCATATGACCGGCATGTTGTTGCGGAGCATGTGATTGAGCCGGTGCGCTGGCGCGCACAGGAATTCGTGTTGATCAGAAGCCATGTGGGTCAAGGTCAATACGACACATTGGGCCGCTGGCCTTTGGCTGCGTAACTGTAGGTTAAAATCGTGCGTCCACTTCTGTATAAGAGCGAGAAAGGCATCTGGTTATGACACCGCGAACTACGCCGGCGACTTTTTTAAGCGAATAAGGCCGTAGTCCGCGCGCCTTGTGCGCAGCCAGCTACCAAATTCAAAGTAAAGCGCGGACCATTCCGCGCTTTTTGCTTTTCTCCAAGACTCTTTTTTTCACACGCCATGATCAACATTACGCTCCCAGACGGTTCTCAACGTGAATTTCCCGGTCCGGTTACGGTGGCTGAAGTCGCTGCTTCTATTGGTGCCGGTCTGGCCAAGGCGGCGCTGGCTGGCAAGGTCGACGGCAAAGTCGTGGACACCAGCTACCAGATGACCGCCGACAGCGCGTTGTCCATCATCACCGCCAAGGATGCCGATGGCCTGGAAGTCATCCGCCACTCCACGGCCCACTTGCTGGCGTATGCGGTCAAGGAGTTGTTCCCTGACGCACAAGTAACCATCGGTCCGGTCATCGAGCACGGCTTCTTTTACGACTTTTCCTACAAACGCCCCTTCACACCCGAAGACCTGGTGGCCATGGAGAAGAAGATGGCCGAACTGGTTGCCAAGGACGAACCCGTGGTGCGCCGCGTGCTGCCGCGTGACGAGGCTGTGGCCTATTTCAAGAGCCTGGGTGAGCACTACAAGGCCGAGATCATCGAGAGCATTCCCAGCAATGAGGATGTGTCCCTGTACCGGGAAGGCAAGTTCGAAGACCTGTGCCGCGGCCCGCACGTGCCCAGTACCGGCAAGCTCAAGCACTTCAAGTTGATGAAGTTGGCCGGCGCCTACTGGCGCGGTGACCACAAGAACGAGATGCTGCAGCGCGTCTATGGCACGGCTTGGGCCACCAAGGATGAGTTGCAACAACACCTGACGATGCTGGAAGAGGCTGAAAAGCGCGACCACCGCAAGCTGGGCAAGGAGCTGGACCTGTTCCACATCGACGACCATGCCCCCGGTCTGGTGTTCTGGCACCCCAAGGGCTGGACGCTGTGGCAAGGCGTGGAGCAGTACATGCGCCAGGTGTACCGCGACAACGGCTACCAGGAAGTCAAGGGGCCGCAGATCATCGACAAGGGTCTATGGGAAAAGACCGGTCACTGGGACAAGTACCGCGAGAACATGTTCATCACGGAATCCGAGAAACGCGAATACGCGCTCAAACCGATGAACTGCCCGGGTCACATCCTGATCTTCAAGCAGGGCATCAAGAGCTATCGGGATCTGCCGCTGCGCTACGGCGAATTCGGCAACTGCCACCGCAACGAGCCTTCGGGTGGCCTGCACGGCATCATGCGCGTACGCGGCTTCACGCAGGACGATGGCCACATCTTCTGTACCGAGGACCAGATCCTGAAGGAGTGCGTGGACTACACGGCGCTGCTGCAAAAGGTCTACGCGGACTTCGGGTTCAAGAATATTATCTACAAGGTGGCAACGCGGCCCGAGCAACGCATTGGCTCGGACGAAATCTGGGACAAAGCCGAGGCGGCACTGATCGAAAGCCTCAATGCCTCTGGCTGCGTGTACGAAATTTCTCCAGGCGAGGGCGCCTTCTACGGTCCCAAGATTGAATACACGCTCAAGGATGCAATTGGCCGCCAATGGCAGTGCGGCACGATCCAGGTCGATTTCTCCATGCCCGAACGGCTGGACGCCGAATACGTGGGGGAAGATGGTGCCCGCCACCGTCCGGTCATGCTGCACCGGGCCATTGTCGGCAGCCTGGAGCGTTTCATCGGCATCCTGATCGAAGAGAGCGCTGGTGCCTTGCCCGCCTGGCTGGCACCGGTGCAGGTGGCAGTACTCAATATCACCGATGCGCAGGCCGAATATGCCCGTTCCGTGGCCAAAACGCTGCAAAATCAAGGGCTTAGGGTGGATTTAGACCTGCGTAACGAGAAAATTACGTATAAAATACGGGAGCATTCGATGCAGAAGCTGCCGTATCTGCTTGTCGTGGGTGACAAAGAGATGGCAGCCGGTGCTGTTGCAGTGCGCGCCCGGGGTGGTCAAGACCTCGGAGCAATGTCCCTAGATGCATTCGTGCAAAAAATTCTAGGTGACATCGCAAACAAGTCCGCCGTCTAGGGTTTTTCCAAAGATCTGGTTTGTTTTGAGCGCGCTGCACGGCTGTAGCTACTGTATGTAGCAAAGATATTGTGAAGGATTGAGCCATCGCTACTGAATTTCGTGACCGCCGTCAGCGTGAAGAACGCAAACACCGCCTGAACCGTGAAATCATGGCCCCAGAGGTTCGCCTCTCGGGTCCGGAAAACGAGCCACTCGGTGTCGTAAGCCTGATGGAAGCCCTGCGCATGGCGGGCGAGCTGGATGTTGATCTGGTTGAAATTGCTGCCACGGCGAATCCGCCGGTCTGTCGTTTGATGGACTATGGCAAGTTCAAGTACCAAGAGCAAAAGAAAGCTGCGGAAGCGAAGGCCAAGCAGACGGTCATTGAAATCAAGGAAATCAAATTCCGTCCCGGTACGGATGATGGTGACTACAACATCAAGATGCGCAATATCAAGCGCTTCTTGGCCGAAGGCGACAAGTGCAAGATCACTTTGCGCTTTCGGGGGCGTGAGATCACGCATCAGGAAATCGGGATGGCTTTGCTTAACCGCATCCGCGCTGATTTGGCAGACCTGATTGTGGTGGAGCAGTTTCCCAAGCTGGAAGGGCGTCAGATGATCATGATGATCGCCCCCGGCAAGAAAAAGGCGGGTTCTCCAAAACCTGCCTCTGAAGTCGCAGCTGCTGCGGCTTCTTAAAAAGTGGAGTGCCGAAAGGCGCCACTTTAAAAGTGGTGGGTTGAAAAACTCGCCACACAAGTGGCTCGGGGCCAACAAGGCTGGAAATAGTTTCCAGACGCCTCACGAGCACAAGCAAGAAGGAGCATTAATATGCCCAAAATGAAGACCAAGAGCGCGGCGAAGAAACGCTTCCGCGTCCGTCCAGGTGGTACCGTCAAGCGCGGCCAAGCCTTCAAACGTCACATCTTGACCAAGAAGACCACCAAAAATAAACGCCACTTGCGCGGCTCCACTGGAGTTCATGAGACCAATATGGGTCACATGGCACAGATGCTGCCAGGCCGTGGTATTTAATTAACGACGAACAAGGAGTAATCACATGCCTCGCGTCAAACGTGGTGTAACGGCTCGCGCCCGCCATAAAAAAGTTCTGGCCCTTGCAAAAGGTTTTCGCGGTCGCCGCGGTAATGTCTTCCGTATCGCCAAAGAAGCGGTAATGAAGGCTGGGCAATATGCCTACCGTGACCGTCGTACCAAGAAGCGTGTCTTCCGTCAGTTGTGGATTGCCCGTATCAATGCCGCTGCTCGTCAGTGCGGCTTGACATACAGCCAGTTCGCCAACGGTCTGAAGAAGGCCAATATCGAGATCGACCGCAAGGTTCTGTCTGATATCGCCATTCACGACATGGCCGCTTTTGCCGGTATCGTGGAGCAAGTCAAGGCCAAGCTGGCTGCTTGATTTTCGCCCTGTATGCTATCGATTCGATAGCTGCTAGAGCAAATAGAACAAGGGCTAGAGCTTGAAAGAGCGCTAGCCCTTTTTCATTGACCCCAGAATATATGAACGATCTGAACGCCATCGTCGAGTCTGCCCAAGTGGCCTTTGCCCAAGCTGTCACACCTGCTGATCTGGAGAACGCCAAGGCGTTGTTCCTCGGCAAGTCCGGGCGCATCACCGAGCTGATGAAAGGCATGGCCGCGCTGAGTGTGGACGAGAAAAAGTCCCGCGGCGCCGCCATCAACCTCGCGAAGCAAGCCATTGAAGCCGCGCTGACCGCGCGCCGCCAGGCCCTTGCGGATGCCGAACTGCAGGCCCAGTTGCGCGCCGAGGCGTTGGACGTGACCCTGCCGGGCCGCCAGCGCGGGCAGGGTGGCTTGCACCCGGTATCCCTGACGATGGAGCGCATTGAGGCCATCTTTGGCTCCATGGGTTTTGATGTGGCTCAAGGCCCGGAGATCGAGTCCGACTGGTTCAACTTCACCGCATTGAACACGCCCGAGGATCACCCCGCGCGTTCCATGCATGACACCTTTTACGTGGAGGGTGGCTCCGAGACCGCTCCCAACCTGCTGCGCACCCACACCAGCCCCATGCAGATCCGCTACGCGGTGCAGCATGTCAAAAAATATAGCAGCAAAGCCAATGGCGGCGAGGGCCATGGCCTGTTTTCGGGTGATATGCCCGAGATCCGCGTGATTGCGCCGGGCCGTACCTACCGCGTCGACAGCGACGCCACACACTCCCCCATGTTCCATCAGTGCGAAGGCCTGTGGGTGGGTGAGAACGTGAGCTTCAAGGATCTGAAGTTCGTTTTTACCGACTTCTGCCGAACCTTCTTCGAGAGCGACGATCTGGTGCTGCGTTTCCGCCCCAGCTTCTTCCCGTTCACCGAGCCCAGTGCCGAAATCGACATCCAGTTCCAGAGCGGCCCCCTTGCCGGGCGCTGGCTGGAAGTGGCCGGCTCCGGTCAGGTGCACCCGAATGTGATCCGCAACATGGGTCTGGACCCCGAGAAATACATCGGCTTTGCCTTTGGCATGGGCCCAGACCGCCTGACCATGTTGCGCTATGGCGTCAATGACTTGCGTCTGTTCTTCGATGGGGATGTCCGTTTCCTGTCGCAGTTCCAATAAGCACGCCCTGTCCCGAATCGATTAAGTACCATGCAATTTCCTGAATCCTGGTTGCGCTCGTTCTGTAACCCGTCCCTTTCCACGCAGCAGTTGGCCGATACGCTGACCATGGCCGGCCTGGAGGTCGAAGACCTCAAGTCGGTGGCGCCACCGTTTACGAAAATTGTGGTGGGTGAGATTAAGGACGCCGTGCAACACCCCAACGCAGATCGTCTGCGGGTCTGCAAGGTCGACGTCGGCCAACCGGAGCTACTGGACATCGTGTGCGGCGCGCCCAATGCGCGCGTCGGCATCCGCGTGCCCTGCGCGCTGGTTGGCGCCGAGCTGCCTCCGGGCGAAGACGGCAAGCCCTTTGTCATCAAGGTCGGCAAGCTGCGCGGCGTGGAAAGCCAGGGCATGTTGTGCTCGGCCAAAGAACTGCAACTGGCTGATGACCATGGCGGCCTGCTGGAACTGGCTGCCGATGCGCCCCTGGGCCAGAACATCCGCGAACACCTGAATCTGGACGATACGCTGTTCACGCTCAAGCTCACCCCCAATCTGGCACATTGTCTGAGCGTCTACGGTGTCGCACGCGAGGTGTCGGCCCTGACCGGCGCACCACTGCAGTCGCCCAGCTTCCCGGCGGTGGCGGTTGGCAATGCTGACAAACTGGCCGTCAAGGTCAGCGCGCCCGACTTGTGTGGCCGTTTCTCCGGCCGCGTGATCCGCAATGTCAACACCAAGGCCAAGGCGCCGCAGTGGATGGTTGACCGTCTGGCACGTTGCGGTCAGCGCAGTGTGACGGCCCTGGTCGATATTTCCAACTATGTGATGTTTGAGTTGGGGCGACCCTCCCACATCTTTGATCTGGACAAGATCAACGGCGGCCTGGACGTGCGCTGGGGCAAGCCCGGTGAGCAGATCAAGCTGCTCAATGGCAACACCGTGACCGTTGACGACAAGGTTGGCGTCATTGCCGATGACACCCAGGTCGAGTCCCTGGCTGGCATCATGGGTGGCGACGCCACAGCGGTGTCCGATGACACGCGCAACGTCTACGTGGAAGCCGCCTTCTGGTGGCCCAAGTCCATCGCGGGTCGCTCACGCCGCTTCAATTTCTCCACCGATGCCGGTCACCGTTTCGAGCGCGGTGTGGACCCGCAACTGACGGTTGAACACATCGAACGCCTTACCCAGTTGATCATTGACATCTGCGGCACGCCCGACACCAGTTGCGGCCCGATTGACGACCAGCAACCGAATATGCCGGTGCCCGCACCGGTCAGCCTGCGCGTGGCCCGCGCCAGCAAGATCATTGGCATGCCGCTGACCCAGGCCCAATGCGCGGATGCGCTGAGCCGCCTGGGCCTGGATGTCAAGCAGACGGAAGGGTTGTTGACCCTGGTGCCGCCGTCCTACCGTTTTGACCTGCAGATTGAGGAAGACCTGATCGAAGAGGTTGCCCGCATGGTGGGTTACGACAACCTGCCGCACACACCGCCGCTGGCCCCCATCACCGCCAAGATCCGCACCGAAGCACAACGCGGGCCATTTGCCGTGCGCCGCTCCCTGGCCGCGCTGGGTTACCAGGAAACCATCAACTTCAGTTTTGTCGAAGAAAGCTGGGAGCATGGCCTGGCTGGTAATCCCAACCCCATCAAGCTGCTCAACCCGATTGCCAGCCAGATGAGCGTCATGCGATCCAGCCTGCTGGGCTCGTTGTTGCAGGTGCTCAAGTTCAACCAGGCGCGCAAGCAGCCGCGCGTGCGCGTGTTCGAGCTGGGCCGCGTGTTCCTGCGCGACGCATCCGTCAAGAGCACGGACAGTACCGTAGAAGGTTTTGACCAACCCATGCGCGTGGCCGGCTTGGCCAGTGGTGGTGCCGATGCACTGCAATGGGGCCGTAAGGAGCAGGGCGTCGACTTCTTTGACGTGAAGGGCGATGTGGAGGCGCTGCTGGCGCCCCTGCAGGCCCGCTTTGTGCCGGGCAGCCACCCGGCCATGCACCCGGGCCGCTGCGCCCAGGTTTTGTTGAATGACCAGCCCATCGGTTTTGTGGGCGAGCTGCATCCCCAGTGGCGCCAGACCTTCGATTTGACCCAGGCTCCCGTCCTGTTCGAACTGGATCTGGATGCCGTGCTGCAGCGGCGTGTTGCCGAGTTCAAGCCGGTTGCCAAGCACCAGCCGGTGCAGCGTGACATCGCCGTGGTCGTTGCCGACGAGGTGACCCACGCCGCGCTGATGGCAGCGATCTGGGCGGCCCCCACGTCCGGTTTGCTGCGCGATGCCCAACTGTTTGACGTGTACCGTCCGAAACTGGCCAAGGATGCCGTGGCCATTGAAGGTGCAGCGGACCGCAGCCTAGCGGTACGCCTGACGCTGAACAGCGATGAAGCCACACTGTCGGAAGAGCAGATCGAAGCGGCCGTGAAAGCGGTCGTGGATGCGTTGACGGCCAAGGTAGGCGCGCGTCAGCGCGTATGACGGGCGTAGAGGTTCGCAGCAACCAGAATCGAGGCACCATGGATTTTTCTGTTGAAAGTCTGGAAACCCCGGCGTTGACCAAGGCGCAACTGGCCGACTTGCTGTTCGAGCAGATTGGTCTGAACAAGCGCGAGTCCAAGGACATGATTGACGCCTTCTTCGACCTGATTGCTGCCAGCCTCGTGGATGGCACCGATGTCAAGATTTCGGGCTTTGGCAACTTCCAGATCCGGACCAAGGCGCCGCGCCCCGGGCGCAATCCGCGTACCGGTGAAGCCATTCCGATCCAGGCGCGCCGGGTGGTGACCTTCCACGCCAGCCACAAGCTCAAAGAGCAGATCCAGACCGAAACCTAATCGGCACCGCCATTTTTGCAACACCCGGACGCTATTTGAGGGTGCACCACAATCAGGCTTTGCGCTCTGGCAAAAGTTAGAGTAACCTCTACGCTTTGCCTCGTACAGCATTGATTTCAATGGAGAAAACTCTCCCCCCCATTCCCGCCAAACGCTACTTCACCATCGGTGAGGTCGGGGATTTGTGCGGCGTCAAACCCCACGTGCTACGGTATTGGGAGCAAGAGTTCACGCAACTGCGCCCCATGAAGCGGCGTGGCAATCGCCGCTACTACCAGCACCATGAGGTGTTGATGATCCGGCGCATCCGGGATTTGCTGTACGACCAGGGCTTCACGATCAGCGGCGCACGCAACAAGATGCAGGAGTTGCTGCAAAGCGAGCGCGACAAAAAGCGCAATGGCGAGGTCATGCTCGACGGTGTAGAGGTTTTGGAGGTCGATGATGCGGATCTCGAAGACTTCGAAGACATTCAACCGCGTGAGTTGGACGACGAAAGTTCCGTGCAACTGGTGCAAGTGCGCAGAGAATTGTTCGAAATTCGCGAGTTGCTCGCGTTTGGATGAAAGAATGGGCTTTTACCGGGTTATAATTGAAGGCTAGATCGGTGTGTGGCGCAGCCTGGTAGCGCACTTGCATGGGGTGCAAGGGGTCGAAGGTTCGAATCCTTTCACACCGACCATTCGATAAGTCAAAAGCCTTCAAGAAGTAATTCTTGAAGGCTTTTTTGATTTCTGCGCCGGTATTGCCCAATTGCAGATAAATCACACGGACGGGAAGACATAGACCATGAAACTGCGTATTGGCGAAGGATGGGACATCCATGCCCTGGTGGAGGGGCGCAAGCTGATCCTTGGTGGGGTGGAAATCCCGCACACCAAGGGTCTGTTCGGGCACTCCGATGCCGATGCGCTGCTGCACGCCATCACCGACGCGCTACTGGGCGCTGCCGCCCTGGGTGACATTGGCAGCCACTTTCCCGACACCGATGTGCAGTTCAAGGGAGTCGACTCTGGCGTGCTGCTTGCCGAGGCTGCACGCCGCGTACGGGCCAAGGGCTTTGAGGTTGGCAATGTGGACAGCACCGTGATCGCCCAGGCCCCCAAGCTGGCACCGCATATTGCGGCGATGCGTGAGCGCATCGCCCAGGTGTTGGGTGTGGGGGTGGATCAGGTCAATGTCAAGGCCAAGACAGCCGAGAAAATGGGCCCCGTGGGAGCCGGGGATGCCATGGAGGCGCGCGCCGTGGTGCTGTTGCAGGGAACTTGAGCACGCACGGGTGACTCCAACATCGGTCCGGCGCAGGCCGGTCTGTAATGGGTCTCTTTGGGATAGGAGGCGATATGAAACAGCTGTTTGTGGCGTGTCTGTGCGCGGGTCTGGCGATGACGACGGGCGTTGCACAGGCGGGTTCGGTGGACGTGGCGTTTGTAAACCCGAGCACGTTTGCCGACGCGCGTGACCAGAACCGGGACACCGCTGCCAACCTGCAGATCCTGGCCGACTATCTACACGGCCTGGGCCAGAAATACCTTCCGCCCGGACAAACCCTGCACGTGGACGTGCTCAATGTAGACCTGGCCGGCAAACTGCGGCCATCCCGTCGTTGGGGCCTGGTGCGCGTGGTCGGTGGGCCGCTGGATTGGCCCCAGATGACACTGCGCTATCGACTCGAAGAGCAGGGCGAGGTGCTGGCCAGTGGGGAGGAGAGCATTTCCGACATGGGCTACACCATGCACCTGGGCTCTTACCCCGGCTGGAATGAACTGGGTGCCGAAAAGCACCTGTTGCGGGACTGGTTCCGCGGCCATTTCACCAAGAACTGACCGCACAACG
>JAVBYK010000098.1 GCA_030824095.1 bacterium | reverse complement strand
AGCCATTGCAGAACCGGGATAGTGCCTGGGAGAACCGGCGCCATCTGCACCGGGAGTTGCTCCCATGAATGCGATTGCGCCTCGCGCATTTCCAGGGCTCCCGACCATTCAAAGACCTTGCAGAAGTGCAGACGTACCAATGCGTGGGGGTAGTCGACCAGCTCCACCTTCCACGGGTGTACCGCCCCAATCTGGATACCCAATTCTTCCTGCAATTCGCGCGCAAGCGCCTGCGCCACGGTCTCCCCTGCCTCCAGTTTTCCGCCCGGAAACTCCCAATACCCCGCATAGGGCTTGCCATGCGGTCGGGAAGTGAGGAGAAAGCGTCCGTCGGGCTGTATCAGGACGCCAACAGCCACATCGACCGCGTTTCGGTCCGAGCCGCCGTGACGCGTGGTCTGCGGGTCGGCGACCAGCGGAACGCCGGTCATGGCGCGGTGGCGTGGCGCCCGGCGTAGTCCCTGGCAAACTGCCAGGCCACGCGCCCACTGCGAGAGCCGCGCTCCAACGCCCAGACCAGTGCTTCTGCCCTGGCATCCACAATCCGGGCAGCATCAACACCCAGTGCTGACAACCATTGGGCAACGATCTGCAGGTACTCATCCTGACTGAAAGGATAGAAGCTGACCCACAGGCCAAAGCGTTCCGACAGGGAGATTTTTTCTTCCACCACCTCACCCGGATGCACCTCCCCATCAGGCGTGTGGGTGTAGCTCAGGTTCTCGGCCATGTACTCGGGCAACAGATGGCGCCGGTTGCTGGTGGCATAGATGAGCACATTGGGTGTGGCTGCAGCCACAGAGCCGTCCAGCACGGACTTCAATGCCTTGTAGCCGGGCTCGCCTTCGTCAAAACTCAGGTCGTCACAGAAAACAATGAATTTCTCGGGGCGTTGTGCCACCAGCTCGATGATATCGGGCAAGTCCACCAGTTCAGCCTTGTCCACCTCGATCAGACGCAGTCCCTGGTCTGCAAATGCATGCAGGCAGGCACGGATCAGGGAGGACTTGCCAGTTCCGCGGGAACCCGTCAGCAGCACATTGTTGGCAGGAAGGCCACGGACGAACTGCTCGGTGTTGCGCTGGATCTTCTCCTTTTGGGCGTCAATCTCTTTCAGGTCCTCCAGGCGCATCGCACCAATGTGGGCAATGGGAGCAATGACGCCCTGCCCTGAACTGCGCCGACGGTATCGAAAGGCAATCGACTGGCTCCAGTCGGGCTGCACCAGAGCATGGGGCAAGGCAGCCTCAATGCGCTCCATGAGCAGTTCAGCCCGCGCCAGAAACGCGATCAGAGGCTCAGTCATGACTCAGGAGCGGTAGTCTGCGTTGATGGTCACGTAATCGTGGCTCAAATCGCAGGTCCAGACCGTTTCAACGGCAGTACCCCGGCCCAGTCCGACCCGTACGGTGATCTCGCTTTGGCGCATGACCCGTTGACCGTCCTCTTCACGGTAAGACGGATTACGCCCACCTTGTGTTGCAACGTGAACATCGTCGAGAAACAGCTCAATCAAACTCTGGTCCAGATCGTCAATACCCGCGTAACCCACCGCCGCCAGAATGCGGCCCAGATTGGGGTCGCTGGCAAAGAAGGCTGTCTTGACCAGCGGGGAATGGGCAATGGCATAGGCCACCTTGCGGCATTCGGCGCTGTCACGGCCACCTTCGACCTGAATGGCGATGAACTTGGTGGCGCCTTCGCCGTCACGCACAATGGCCTGTGCCAGCTTGCGGGCCACGTCCAGCATGGCGGTCTTGAGTGCCTGCCCGTCCGCACTATCCAGCGCGGTAATGGCTGCATGCCCAGCCTTGTTGGATGCAATCACCACCAGCGAGTCATTGGTTGATGTGTCACCATCCACCGTCACCCGGTTGAACGATCCTTCTGCCAGTTCCAGGGCCAGTTGCCGCATCACCGACGGGTGCACGCAGGCATCGGTCGCGATGAAGCCAAGCATGGTCGCCATATTGGGACGGATCATGCCGGCACCCTTGCTGATACCGGTGACGTGCACTGGCTTTCCCCCAATGCTGACCTTCATGCCAAAGGCCTTGGGGACCGTGTCGGTGGTCATGATGCCTTCGGCGGCGCGCATCCAGTTACCTGGCTGGGCGTCGGCAATGGCGGCCGCTAGACCCGCTTCGATGCGGTCATTCGGCAACGGCTCCATGATCACACCGGTGGAGAATGGCAGGATTTGCTGCTCGCCAACACCCAGGCGCTGCGCCAGTGCCACACAGGTGCTGCGCGCCCGTGCCAGGCCGTCGGCTCCGGTGCCAGCATTGGCGTTTCCGGTGTTGATGAGCATGGCCCGCACACCTTGGTTCGCCTGAAGATGCTCGCGACAAATTTGCACGGGTGCGGCACAGAACCGGTTGGTGGTAAATACTCCGGCCACCGATGCGCCTTCGTCCAGCAACACCACGGTCAGGTCTTTGCGTCCCACTTTGCGTACGCCCGCTTCGGTCACGCCGATGCGAACACCTGCGATCGGAAACAAGGTGTCTGGGTCAGGAAGAGGAAGATTGACTGGCATTGCGGTATCTCGGGAGAATTAAGCAAGTTTTCCGTGGCAGTGCTTGTATTTTTTTCCGCTGCCGCAGGGACACTGATCGTTGCGGCCAACGCGCAGGAAGGGGTCTGCGCCGGATGCCACTGCCGGGACTGTTTCAGGATCCACAACGGTTTGCACCTCACCCGTCTCGGTCGGTGCGCTATAGGTGACATTGGCAATGCTCTCGCCGCGGCTTTCCATGGCGTCCGCAGCCTCTTCGAGTTGCTCGCTGGACTGAACCTTGACAGTCATCAGCACCTTGGTCACTTCGTTCTTCACTGAATCCAGCAGTTGACCGAACAACTCGAACGCTTCGCGCTTGTATTCCTGCTTGGGCTGCTTCTGCGCATAGCCCCGCAGGTGAATGCCCTGACGCAGGTAGTCCAGCGAACTCAGATGATCACGCCAATGGGTGTCAATGCTCTGCAGCAGCACCATGCGCTCAAACTGCGTGAAGTTCTCCAGCCCAACCAGCTCGACCTTGGCATTGAATGCGGCATCCGCAGCCGTGGCGACGGAATGCAGGAGATCCTCGTCGGTAATGGCACTAGCTTCCTGAACCTGCTTTTGCAGATCCAGACCGATTTGCCATTCGTCGGCCAGCACCTTTTGCAGGCCAACAATATCCCACTGTTCTTCAACAGATTCAACGGGAATGTACTGGCGCACCAGATCGGTAAAGCAACCTTCCCGCAGCGATGCGATCTGCGCACTCAAATCCAGCGCGTCAAGAATGGCATTGCGCTGCTGGTAAATCACCTTGCGCTGGTCGTTGGACACGTCATCGTATTCCAGCAACTGCTTGCGAATGTCGAAATTGCGGGCTTCAACCTTGCGCTGAGCGCTCTCGATACTGCGGGTCACGATGCCGGCTTCGATGGCCTCGCCCTCCGGCATCTTCAGCCGGTCCATGATGGCCTTCACCCGGTCACCAGCAAAAATGCGCATCAGCGAATCGTCAAGGCTCAGGTAGAAACGGGAAGAGCCAGGATCACCCTGGCGGCCAGAGCGGCCGCGCAACTGGTTGTCGATGCGGCGGGACTCGTGGCGTTCGGTGGCAATGATGCGCAAACCGCCCAGCGCCTTGATCTGCTCATGGTCGATGGACCATTGCGCGCGCAGAGCCTCGATCTGCTTCTGCTTCTCCGCGGCATCCAGGGATTCATCGGCCTCGATTGCCTCAATCGTTTTGCCAATGCTGCCACCCAGGACGATGTCGGTGCCGCGGCCAGCCATATTGGTGGCAATGGTGATCATTTTGGCGCGACCCGCCTGGGCAACGATGTCGGCTTCCCGCGCATGCTGCTTGGCATTGAGCACCTGATGGGGCAGCTTTTCCTGATCCAGCAACTGGGAAATGATTTCCGAATTCTCAATCGACGTCGTGCCCACCAGCACCGGCTGGCCACGCTCATGGCACTCGCGGATATCCGCGATGGCAGCGTTGTACTTTTCCCGCGTCGTCTTGTAGATGCGGTCGAGCTGATCCTCACGCCGGCTCACCCGGTTGGGTGGAATGACAATGGTTTCCAGACCGTAAATCTCCTGGAACTCATACGCCTCGGTGTCGGCGGTGCCGGTCATGCCGGCCAGTTTGCCATACAGGCGGAAATAATTCTGGAAGGTAATCGATGCCAATGTCTGGTTCTCGGCCTGGATGGCAACGCCTTCCTTGGCCTCCACCGCCTGGTGCAGGCCATCGCTCCAGCGACGACCCGTCATCAACCGTCCGGTGAACTCATCCACAATGACAATTTCACCCTGTTGCACCACATAGTGCTGGTCGCGGTGGTACAGGTTGTTGGCCCGTAGCGCCGCATACAGATGGTGGACAAGGGTGATATTGGCGGGGTCATACAACGAGGCGCCGGCGGGAATCAAACCCATCTCGGCAAAAATTCGCTCGGCACTTTCATGCCCCTGTTCCGTCAGAAAAACCTGATGGCTCTTCTCGTCCAGTGTGAAGTCTCCCGGCTTGGTGACCCCCTCTCCTGTACGGGGATCTGCTTCACCTTCCTGGCGCTGCAACAGGGGCGCGGCCTTGTTGATGGCCAGATACATGTCGGTGTGGTCTTCGGCTTGCCCACTGATGATCAAAGGCGTACGCGCCTCATCAATCAGGATAGAGTCCACCTCGTCGACGATGGCGTAGTTCAGGCCCCGTTGAACCCGGTCTCCCGACTCGTACACCATGTTGTCACGCAGGTAGTCGAAACCAAACTCATTGTTGGTGCCGTAGGTGATATCAGCCCGGTAAGCTGCCTGCTTTTCCTCACGCGGCATCTGCGGCAGGTTGACGCCAACCGTCAGCCCCAGGAAGTTGTAGAGCCGGCCCATCCATTGGGCGTCACGGCTGGCCAGGTAATCATTGACCGTCACCACATGGACACCATTGCCCGTCAGCGCATTGAGGTAGACAGGCAGTGTCGCCGTCAGGGTCTTGCCTTCGCCCGTCCCCATTTCTGAAATCTTGCCGTAGTGCAGCGACATCCCGCCCAGCATTTGCACATCAAAGTGCCGCATCTTCATGACCCGTTTGGAGCCTTCACGGACCACGGCAAAGGCTTCCGGCAGTAACGAATCCAAAGACTCGCCTTTGGCAACCCGGTCCTTGAACTCCTGCGTCTTTGCCTTCAGGGCTTCATCCGAGAGCTTTTCATACTGGGCCTCCAGCGCATTGATGCGAGCCACTCCGGCGCGGTATTGCTTGAGCAAGCGGTCGTTACGACTGCCGAAGATTTTGGTAAGGATATTGATGGCCATGAATGCAAGACTGGCCTGGACCCACCATGGGTTCGCAGCGCAGCGCAGTCCTTTTTCTAATCAGGATGAAGTGGAGATGTTCTGGTGAAATGCAACCACTGTGACGCGGTCAGCCTGACACCGGGAAAACCAAAGCGGTGATTTTAGCGTTGCGCGGAAGCGCCCCCAGCCAATTCACTTTGGGGGCTCGGGGATGTGGCAGGCACCGCAGACTTATTCTGCGCCAATTGCGTGGCTCCGAGGTTGCGGCCAGCGTTGAGAAATTTCTGGGGATCCTGTGGAATGCCCTGCACCAGCACCTCAAAATGCAGGTGCGGCCCGGTAGAGCGCCCGGTGTTACCGACCTCCGCAATTTTTTGCCCGCGTTTGATCAGATCACCCTTCTTCACCAGTACTTTGGATGTGTGGGCATAGCGGGAGATCAGGTCATTGCCATGATCCACCTCGATCATGTTGCCGTATTCAGCTTGGTATTCCTGCGCCACCACAACGCCACCTGCGGCGGCAAATATGGGCGTTCCGGGTGTTGCCGGAAAATCCAGTCCGGTGTGCAACGCAGACCGCCCGGTGATCGGATCAATGCGCCAACCAAACATGGATCCCAAATTGGCGTTGGGTACGGGAGTCTGTGTGGGTACCATCATCTTCTTGATCTTCTGCTCAAAAAGCCGGGACTCCAGTACAGTCATCAGGTCGGTGCGCTGAGCGGCCACCAGATCCAACTCCTGAAGGGTGGCCTCCAGCTCCAGCATGGTCAGATCGCGGCCGGCGATGAGTTTTCCGCCTTGACCCGGTCGGATCTTTACTTCTGCAGGGTTCACACCAGCAAGACCTGACACGCGCTCCCCGAGCGACTCCAGTTGCAGTAACTTGGCCTGCATTTCGCCCAATTTGCGGGCCATGACTTCGATGTTTTCGCGCATGAACCGGTCCTGTTGCGCGACCTCGTCCTTGACGACGAGACGGACAAGGGTTCCGATGACTGGCCACCCCTCTCGGGCACCTTTGAGGAAGACCCAGTGGTAAAGGCCGGCGGAAATCAGCATCAATGCTACAGATGCTGTGAGAATTGCGAGAAGAAGTTTGGAGCCGCTCAGATGAAAAGCCCGACTCTTGATCAGCCACGCATCCGTGATAATCAACTGCATTCAAAATCCCCTCGCATCTAAGGTCATGAACCGTCGCAACCATTCCTACACGCTGCTGCAAGCCACGCAGGACTCACCGACGCTGGCGCGCCTGACAGGACTTGTTGCGGAATCGGCTGCCCGGCTTCAATCAATTGAAGCACTTATTCCCGTCGCTTTGCGTTCAGCTGTACGGGCGGGTCCAATTGAGGGCACTGTCTGGTGCCTGATTCTGGACAACAATGCCATTGCCTCAAAAATTCGCCAACTCCTGCCAGCCCTGGAGTCACACCTGCGAGCCAAGGGTTGGGAGATCAGCGCCATTCGTCTGAAGGTCCAGACGCCTGACGCTACACGCTGAGTTGCCAAATAGGCGCAAATGGTGCCGCTTGTCGGATTCGAACTGACGACCTACCGCTTACAAGGCGGTTGCTCTACCAACTGAGCTAAAGCGGCACGTCTTCTATTCTACATCAGCCAACAGGCCCAAAGTCACGCAAAGTGTCATTTGATCCGCGTTAAAGAAGGTTTTCCACCTGACGGCGGGCGTGGCGCATCAGATCCATTTTCTGGTGGAACGCTGATCACCGGGGTCAAAACACCCGTCTTGCTCTCCGACGGAGCCGGCTCTGCAGCAGCCGCCGAACTGGCCAACATAGGGAATGCCATGCCCTGTCCATTCTCACGCGCATAGATGGCTACCACCCGGTCTACCGGCACAAAAATGTCCCGCGCCACGCCACCGAATCGTCCTTTGAATTCGATGTATTCGTTACCCATGTTGAGTGAGCTCGTCGCGTCAAAACTGATGTTCAACACGATCTCACCATCTTTCACATACTCGTTGGGCACACGCACCGTCTCGTCCACGAGCACGGCAATGAACGGCGTGAGTCCATTGTCGGTGCACCACTCGTAAATGGCGCGGATGAGATACGGGCGGGTGGAACTGGAGTCAGCGGCGTCAAGCATGGAAACGTCGCAAATTTATTTGCGCATCACTTTTTCGGACGGTGTCAGTGCCTCAATGTAGGCAGGACGCGAAAAAATGCGCTCCGCGTACTTCAGCAGCGGCGCAGCATTCTTGCTCAGGTCAATGCCGTAAAAATCCAGGCGCCAGAGCAGCGGCGCAATCGCCACGTCCAACATGGAAAAATTGTCGCCCAGCATGTACTTGTTTTTCAGGAAAACAGGCGCCAACTGGGTCAAACGATCCCGGATGTGGGCACGGGCCTTTTCCAGGGCCTTTTCGTTGCCTTTGGAGCTACGCGCCTCCAGGGTCGACACGTGAACAAACAGTTCCTTCTCGAAATTGAGCAGGAACAGGCGCACACGTGCGCGGTCCACCGGATCTCCGGGCATCAGTTGGGGATGCGGGAAACGTTCGTCAATGTATTCATTGATGATGTTGGACTCGTACAGGATCAAGTCACGTTCGACCAGAATCGGCACTTGCCCATACGGATTCATCACACTGATGTCTTCCGGCTTGTTGTACAGGTCGACATCGCGAATCTCGAAGTCCATGCCTTTTTCAAACAGGACAAAGCGGCAGCGGTGAGAAAACGGGCAGGTTGTTCCTGAATACAGCACCATCATGGCGATTGACTCCTAAAAATTAAAAAGAGTGGGTTGCCATTGCCAACCCACTCCGAAACCATTGGGTGCCATCCAGAGGATGCCACCAGGCTCGCAAAAAAAACCGCGTTACTTGACGTCTTTCCAGTATGCGGCGTTCAAGCGCCATGCAATCAGCGTCATGAACAACAGGAACAGCATGACCCCAAAGCCTACACGAACGCGCGTATTCTTGGCTGGCTCGGCCATCCATTCCAGATAGGCCACCAGATCCCCAACAGCCTGATCGTACTGCTCGGGAGCCAAGGTACCAGGAGTGATCTGCTTCCAGCCTTTGAAAACATGTGTTTCCTGGCCGTGCTCGGTTACGGTTTCAAAAACCGCTTCGCGCTTGCCCTGCAGTTCCCAAAGCGCGTGGGGCATGCCGACATTGGGGAACACCAGGTTATTCCAGCCGGTTGCCTTGGCCTCATCGGCATAGAAAGAGCGCATGTAGGTGTACAGGTAGTCTGCACCGGTACCTTTTCCTTGTGCTGCGCGCGACCGCGCGATCACGGTCAGATCAGGCGGATTGGCGCCAAACCATTCCTTGGCCTGCTTGGGATCAATCGCCGACTTCATGGTGTCACCGACCTTTTCGGTCGCAAACAACAGGTTGTCCTTGATTTGCTGTTCGGTCAGACCGATGTCCTTCAGCCGGTTGTAGCGCATGAACGCTGCCGAGTGGCAGTTCAGGCAGTAATTCACAAACAGCTTGGCGCCGTTTTGCAGGGCCGCCAAATCGTTGGTCCGATCAGGCGCCTTGTCCCAGGCTGGACCGCCAGTGTTGGCGTGGGCACCCGCAACGAAACCCACTGCAGCCAGCAACGTTATCAAAATCTTTTTCATATGCTTAATCTCCAGCTCAATGGGCAGTGAAATTGACTCGTGTTGGCACGGGTTTGACCGCACCAATACGACTCCACCATGGCATCAGCAGGAAGAAACCAAAATAGAACAGTGTGCCGACCTGGGATACGCGCTCGCCAATGGCAGATGGAGGCTGAGTACCCAGATACGCCAGGATCACGAAGATCACAACGAACACGGCATACAGATACTTGTGCCAGTCGGGACGATAACGAATCGACTTCACTGCGCAGTTGTCCAGCCAGGGCAGGAAGAACAGAATCACAACCGCACCGCCCATGGCCACCACACCCCAGAATTTGGCGTCAATGGACAGCATCATGGCCACAACAGCCGCAGCACCGATAACGATGCCGCCCTTCACAATGGCAGGCAACTTGAACTTGACCACGGCCAGGACAGCAGCGCCGACCACGCAGGTGATCAGCACCAAAATCATCTGATCGGTGATGGCACGCAGCATGGAGTAGAACGGAGTGAAGTACCAGACCGGAGCGATGTGCAAGGGGGTTTGCAAGGGGTCAGCCGGAATGAAGTTGTTGTACTCCAGGAAGTAACCACCGAACTCCGGTGCAAAGAAAATCACGGCGGAGAACACCATTAGGAACATGCACACAGCGAAGATGTCGTGCACGGTGTAGTAGGGGTGGAACGGGATGCCGTCCAGCGGAACACCCTTGTCGTCCTTGGTGGCCTTGATTTCAATGCCGTCGGGATTGTTGGAGCCCACGTCGTGCAGGGCCATCAAATGCGCAACCACCAAACCCAACAGCACCAGCGGAACCGCGATCACATGGAAGCTGAAGAAGCGGTTCAGGGTGGCATCACCGACCACATAGTCGCCACGGATCAACAGCGCCAGGTCGGGACCGACAAAAGGCACAGCCGCAAACAGATTGACAATCACTTGGGCACCCCAGTAGCTCATCTGACCCCATGGCAGCAGGTAGCCCATGAAGGCCTCTGCCATCAGGCAAAGAAAGATGGCGCAGCCGAAAACCCAGACCAGTTCGCGCGGCTTGCGATAGCTTCCATACAGCAGCCCACGGAACATGTGCAGGTAGACAACCACGAAGAAGGCAGAAGCCCCCGTGGAGTGCATGTAACGGATCAACCAGCCCCATGGCACATCGCGCATGATGTACTCAACCGAGCCGAATGCCAGAGCCGCATCGGGCTTGTAATGCATGACCAGGAAAATACCGGTCACGATCTGGATCACCAGCACCAGCATGGCCAACGAGCCGAAGATGTACCAGAAGTTGAAGTTCTTGGGAGCGTAGTACTCCGACATGTGCACCTTGTACATGTCGAACGCCGTCGGCAAACGGTTCTCAAACCAGTTGGTGAGCTTGGCACCAGCCGACGCGTTGGGGGAAATTTCCTTGAAATCAGCCATTTCTTGAGTCCTCAGGCTTTCTTGTCTTCACCGATCAGCAGCTTGCTGTCGGACAGGAACATATGGGGCGGCACTTCGAGGTTGTCGGGTGCGGGCTTGTTCTTGAACACGCGGCCAGCCAAGTCGAATGTCGAACCATGGCAGGGGCACAGGAAACCGCCTTGCCAATCATCTGGCAACGAAGGCTGGGCGCCGGTCTGGAACTTGTCGGATGGCGAGCAACCCAGATGGGTACAGATGCCAACGGCCACGAAATACTCGGGCTTGATGGAGCGCGCTTCGTTGCGGGCGTATTCGGGGGTCAACTCCGCAGGCTTGCGCTTGGACTCGGGGTCGGCCAGTTGACCGGTGATTTTCCCCAGGCTGGCGAGTTGTTCTGGAGTGCGGCGAACGATCCACACGGGCTTGCCGCGCCACTCCACGGTCAATTTCTCGCCGGGTTTCATGGCACCGATATCCACTTCCACCGCTGCACCGGCGGCTTTGGCCCGCTCAGACGGCTGGAATGTGCTGACAAAAGGGATGGCGGCTGCACCAACGCCAACAGCGCCAGCGCAGCTGGAGGCAATCAGCCAGGTTCGCTTACTGGGGTCGGACGGTTGGATGTCGACAAGGCTTGCACTCATGAGAATCCTCAGTGAACAGACTACTTACTAGGGGTAATCTCCGATTGTAGCTGACGGCCAACACCGACTTTCTGCCGCGCGACCGCCCGGACAGCATCACCTTGACACATGGCAATTGTGGACAATACTGCCGTATTGAATGAAATAGGAGCATATTGCGATGGGAATGATTCAGGAATTCAAGGATTTCGCGGTCAAAGGCAACGTGATTGATCTCGCCGTGGGCGTGATCATTGGTGGCGCGTTCGGCAAAATTGTGGATTCGGTGGTCGCAGACCTCATCATGCCGGTCGTCGGGGCCGCGTTCGGAAAACTCGATTTTTCCAATCTGTTCCTGATTCTGGGCAGCGTCCCGCCGGGTACCGCCACAACGCTGGACGCGCTGAAAAAGGCGGGGGTTCCGGTTTTCGCCTACGGCAGCTTTATCACCGTGGCCGTCAACTTTGCCATTCTGGCTTTCATCATTTTCCTGATGGTCAAACAGATCAACCGCCTGAAGCGCGAAGCCCCGGCGCCCGTTGCCGC
>JAVBYK010000096.1 GCA_030824095.1 bacterium | reverse complement strand
CGGTTCTGGTCTTCGTCGGCCCGCTGGTGCCTGCCCGTTGCCGGCGCGTTGGATGGGGTGGAGAACCTGCTGCATGGCTGGCTCACGGAGGTGCCACGGTTTGACGTGCCCATGGTCTATGCGGTGTCCGCTTCGTGCTCGCTGACCAAGTGGCTGCTTCTGGCTGCCTTTGCGCTTCTCGTCGCTTGTGCTGCGGCGCGTGCCGAAACCTGAGCCAGCAACGGGTCCGCAGGGCAGGGGACAATGCGGCATGCCTGCCCGCATATACCTCGCCCCCATGGAGGGGCTGCTCGACTTTGTTCTGCGTGACATCCTGACCCGCGTGGGCGGGGTGGACCGCTGCGTGTCGGAGTTCATCCGCGTCACGCACACGCTGCTGACCGAGCGCACGTTCTTGCGCATCATGCCCGAGCTTCTCCATGGCGGTTACACGCCTTCGGGTGTGCCGGTGCGCGCGCAGTTGCTGGGCTCGGACCCGGTGAGCATGGCCGAGAACGCCGCGCGCCTGGCCGAACTGGGCCCGCACGGCATTGACCTGAACTTTGGCTGCCCGGCCAAGGTCGTCAACCGCCACGGCGGCGGCGCCATGCTGCTGCAGTATCCCGAGGAGCTTCATGCCATCGTCAGCGCCGTGCGCCGGGCGGTGCCGGCGCACATGCCGGTTTCGGCCAAGATGCGCCTGGGTTTCAATGACGACACGCGTGCTGTGGAATGTGCCCAGGCGCTGGCCGATGGCGGTGCCGAAGAGCTGGTGGTGCATGCACGCACCAAGGCCGATGCCTACCGCCCGCCAGCCTACTGGGAGCGCGTCAACGACATCCGGCTGGGGGTGCGCATCCCGGTGGTGGCCAATGGCGAAATCTGGACCGTGGACGATGCACTGCGCTGCCGCCAGGCGTCTGGCTGCGACCACCTGATGCTGGGCCGCGGCATCGTCACCGACCCCGGCCTGGCCTTGGCCATCCGCAACCACGACGCCGGTGTGCTGGGCTCCGACCATGCCGACCCCGTGGTGCCCTGGTCCGAGGTGCTGCCGCTAATGGGGGCCTTCTGGCGGCTGGTGGTGGCCCGCCTGGAGCGCCGCCAGCAGGCCGGGCGCCTCAAGCAATGGCTCAACTTCATGCGCCACCGCTACCCCGAGGCGCAGGCCGCCTACGATGCCCTGCGCACCCTGCACGACCCGGTGCTGGTGACGCAGTGGCTGACGCAGCTCGGTGCGCTGGATGAGAAGTAGCTATCAAATATATAGCTAACAAATCATATTTCACGAGGGCCAGCGGCCTATTTCTCTGCGAATGATCTGGCGCAAGAGCATCCCGCAGGCTGTGGGGCAGAATCATGTTGGATTCACCTCTCCTACCCCCGCCATGCAACAAAACGCAATCTTCTGGCCCGTCCTGTGTCTCATCCTCTGGACGTTTCTGGTGCTGGTCCAGATACCCATCCGCCGCTTCCACGCGGCGTTCAAGGGGCGGGTCGTTGCCTCCGATTTCCGCTACGGAGAGTCCGAGCGGGTGCCGGCGGATGTCGCCCTGCCGAATCGGGTGTTCATGAACCTGGTCGAGGTGCCGCCGTTGTTTTACGTGGTTTGCGTGGTCCTGTTCCTGACCGGCACGGTGACCCCGGTGTCGCTGGCCCTGGCCTGGGTGTATCTGGGCCTGCGCGTTGTCCACAGCCTTATCTACCTGACCTACAACCACGTGGTGCACCGCTTCGCCGTGTTCGCCATCAGCAATTTTGTGGTGCTGGCCATGGTGATCTACCTGGCGCTCAAGCTGCCGTTGTGATGGGTGTCGTGAGCAGCATCGGTCAAACCGGGCTACGCTAGCGACTGATTTGTTTTTCAGTCAGGAGCGTAAGCATGTCCACCACCCAAACATCCCGACACATCAACGCCAGCCCCGTAGCCGTCTTCGCCGCCATCGCAGCGCCCGAGCGCCTGGCCAAGTGGTGGGGGCCGGACGGCTTTCGCAACACATTTGCGGTGTGTGAATTCAAGCCTGGTGGCGCCTGGCGCTTCACCATGCATGGCCCGGACGGCACCAACTACCCCAATGAGTCGGTGTTCGCGGAGATCGAAGCGGGGCGCAAGGTGGTGATCGACCACGTGTGCCAGCCGCTGTTTCGCCTGACGATTGAACTGGCGCCCAGCGGCACCGGAACCCTGGTCCACTGGACGCAGACCTTCCAGGACCCGGCCGTGTTGGCCGCAGTGCGCCACATCGTGGAGCCGGCCAATGAGCAGAATCTGCAGCGTCTGGCAGCAGAGGTTGCTGCCAATGGTGCTATCAGATAGATAGCTGCTCGCGCTTATTCCACGA
Source organism: bacterium (assembly GCA_030824095.1). Classification (GTDB taxonomy): domain Bacteria; phylum Pseudomonadota; class Gammaproteobacteria; order Burkholderiales; family Burkholderiaceae_C; genus Allorhodoferax. The sequence continues at coordinate 9,295 of JAVBYK010000096.1, read as the reverse complement.
GGGCTGGAGGCCTATTTGACTAAAAATCGTTGGCCGAAACCACCGATCAGGCAAACAGCGCCTCAAACCCGTCCACCGGCTCGAACCGCTTGTTCTTGTACAGCAACCGGCTGACCCCCGGCAGGGCCCGCTGCGCCACCGAGTGCGCCGGGTCGCCCGGGTAGCACAGCACGCGGGTTCCGTCTTCGTCAAAGGCCTCGGGCAGGATCACCGGCGGCGTGGTTGCGCGGGCGGCGGCCATCACGCTGTCCACGCTGTTGTGGCGGGCCAGGTGGGCCAGGCTCATGATCTGCGGCGGGGCCAGCTCGATTTGGCGGTTCCAGTATTGCTCCAGCGCCACGCGGGGCGGCAGCCAGACGCTCTCGGTGGCTTCAAAGTTGTCGTGCGTGGCTTCCTGCTCGTGCGGCACGGCCGCCACGAAGAAGCGGGTGTCAAAGCGCTTGCTGCTGACCGAGGGCATGCGCGGCGTGATCCAGCGGCTCCAGGGCAGCACGTGGCGGGTTTGCAGGCGCACCTGCAGCTCGGCCAGCAGGGCGTTGAAGGGCTTGGCCTTGTCCTGCAGCAGCGCCGCCTGGGCGCTGGCCATGTCGTGGGAAAACAGCACGCGGGATTCCTCAAACGCCTCGCGCAGGGCCGCCACATACAGGCCGGTGGCGGTGCGCACATCGGTCTCGGGTTCGGCCAGTGCGGCGTGCAGTTGGGCCGGGTCCTGGTCCAGATGGGCGAGGGGGTCCAGCAGCGAGTCGCTGGCGTCCAGCTTGCCACCGGGGAACACATAAGCACCGCCCAGCACGTCCGACAGGCCGTGGCGCTTGACCAGAAACACTTCCAGCCCGCGCGGCGTGTCGCGCAGCATGACCACGGTGGAGGCATCGCGGGGCGGGGCGGTGGGGACTTCGGAGTTCAGTTCCATGGTGGGGTGTCTCCGTCTTGACGCGGGTCAGGGAAGTGGCGTGTCATGTGAATTACAGTATCCGTTGATGTGCAGCGCGGTTTGCCGCGTCTGTGGTGTGTCAGTCTAATTTTGCAGGAATGACGTGTATGAGCTTGGATTTCAAGGGTCGGGTTGCCATTGTGACGGGTGCGGGCGGCGGTTTGGGTCGCGAACATGCCTTGCTGCTGGCAAAGCGCGGTGCCAAGGTGGTGGTCAATGACCTGGGCGGTGCGCGCGACGGTTCCGGTCATTCCCTGACCGCCGCCGAGGCGGTGGTGGCCGAGATTCGCACCGCCGGTGGCGAGGCCATTGCCAATGGTGCTTCGGTCACGGATTTTGATGCCGTGCAGGCCATGGTGCAGCAGGCCATTGACACCTGGGGCCGTGTCGACATTCTGGTCAACAACGCCGGCATCCTGCGCGACAAGACCTTTGCCAAGATGGACCTGGCCGATTTCCGCCTGGTGCTGGACGTTCACCTGATGGGCGCCGTGCACTGCTGCAAGGCGGTGTGGCCGCACATGGTGGAGCAGAAGTATGGCCGCATCCTGATGACCACCTCCAGCACCGGCCTGTATGGCAACTTTGGTCAGTCCAACTACGGCGCAGCCAAGCTGGCGCTGGTGGGTTTCATGCAGACGCTGGCGCTGGAAGGTGCCAAGTTCGATATCCGCGTCAACTCCCTGGCGCCCACCGCCGCAACCCGCATGACCGAAGGCCTGATGCCCCAGGCTGTGCTGGACGCGCTCAGCCCCAAGGCCGTGGCCCCCGCGATGCTGGTGCTGGTGTCGGAGGATGCGCCCACGCGCACCATCCTGTGTGCCGGTGCCGGCCATGTGGAGTCCGCCAATATCACGATGACCCAGGGTGACTGGATCGGCCTGGACAGCGATGCACCCGAGCGCCTGGCCGCCCAGTTGGACAAGGTGTGCGACCGCACTGGTGAAATGGTGCCTCTCAATGGCTCGGCCCAGACCACGCACGAAGTGACGCACGTCACCGCCAAGCTGGCCTGAACCGGGGCTGGGCCCGAGTCGGGCTCAGGCCAGGGGAACGCCGGGCAGGCTGAGTTGGCCGGTCTCCGGGTCCGGGCTTGCCGCCTGGGACAGCCGCTCGGCCTGGTCGATCAGACTGGCCGGGTCGGCATTGCCTTCTGTGACCACGACCGAGCCAAAGCCAAAGCGTGGCACAAAGGTGTGGAGGGCGTCATCCAGACCCCGCACCTGCAGCGGTTTGGTCATCAGGTAGCGCAGGCGTTGCAGGGTCTTCTCCACCAGCCGGGTCTGGCTGTAGGTGGAGATCACCACCACAAAGCAGCGCGGGTGGTACAGCCCCACCACGTGGCGGAACCCCACCGAACGGCGGATGCGCGCCGACATGGCCGACAGGATCTGCTGGTCGGCATGGTGGCCGGCGATTTCGGCCAGTTCATACAGGTTTTGCAGGTGCAGGCAAATCACCGTGCACTCCTGGTTCATGCGGGCGCTGCGCCAGATCGCGTCGTCCACCTTGGACAGCAGCATCGAGCGTTGGGGCAGCCCGGTGGCCGGGTCGGCACCCTGGGCCAGACTGGCCAGGCGCTCCAACTGGCGGTTGACGCGGTCGCGCCGCAGGCCCAGGTAGGTTCCCAGCATGAAGAACGCGACGGTGGAGATGGCGGTCAGCGTCCAGACCCCAATGCCAAGGCCTGCCACGTTCATGGCCCTCGCATACAGGCCCACCACCATGAAGCACAGCAGGCCGGTAGCGCCAACGATGCCCCAGGCCAGCCGGTCACCTATCGCCGCGGCACGCAAGGAGGCAATAGCCGGTGGCAATACCGCCAGGCCGTTGATGCCCGCTGTGATGACCATCAGGCCCCGCCATTCGTCGGGTGGGCTGAGCAGGGTCAGAACGGCCATGGTGCAGCCCGCCAGCACCAGGCTGATGGTGCCAAAGCCGATGCTGATGCGAACAATGCGGTCATCGCGTGCCGGGCCCATCCACAATCCCAGGTAGCTCAAAGCGAGCGCGCCGCTGAACAGGCCCAGGCTGTTCTGCAGCACATGCAGCACCAACAGTGGAAAGTCGGGGAACAGGGTTTGGGTGAGCCCCGTGAGCAGCAGGCAGACCGTGCCGGTCAACGCGACGAAGATGAAGGCGCGCCAAGAGGCGATGCTGCGGCGGATCACGGCGTCGGCCAGCGCGAACGCGGCGAGCGTGACCAGACCACCGAGCATGGCAGACCAAACGACGAGTTCCGGGGTGTCCATGTGGAATTATGGTTCAAGCATCGCATGGCGACACTTGTAATTTCCAGAACGTCCCCCATTTCGGCAATAGTTCACGGCGTGTGGTAACTTTGCGCCGCACAAAAAGTTGAAGGGCCATAGGCATGCTTACAAATTCACCGGCCCTGGGGTCATTGACATCGTCTCGTCTCCATGGCATCCGCCGCGGGGTGGAAAAGGAAAGCCTGCGCGCACTGCCCAGTGGTGCGCTGGCGTTTACCCCCCATCCCCACGGTCTCGGCTCGGCCTTGACGCATCCCCATATCACCACCGATTTCAGCGAATCGCAGGTGGAGCTGATCACCGGCGTCCACGCCGATGCCCAATCCGTCGTGGATGAGCTGACGCGCATCCAGCAAGTTACGGTGCGCGAGATGGGGGAGGAGATGCTGTGGGTCTCCAGCATGCCCTGCGGCTTGCCGGCGGACGATGCGATTCCGCTGGGCCAGTACGGCAGCTCCAACGTGGGCCGCGCCAAGACGGTGTACCGCAGGGGCCTGGGCTACCGCTATGGCCGGCGCATGCAGACCATTTCGGGCATCCATTACAACTGGTCGCTGCCGGACGTTTCCAGCGAGCAGTACTTTGGCCTGATCCGCAACTTCCGTCGCCATGCGTTCCTGTTGCTGTACCTGTTTGGCGCCTCGCCTGCCGTGTGCTCGACCTTTGTGGCCGGGCGTGCGCACCAGTTGCAGGCGCTCAATGACCACACCATGTACCTGCCCTACGCCACCTCACTGCGCATGGGGCGTCTGGGCTACCAGAGCGAGGCCCAGGCCTCGCTGGCGGTGAGCTACAACAACCTGCAGGGTTATGGCGCCTCGCTACAGGATGCGCTGACGCGGGCCTATCCGCCCTACGAAGCCATTGGTGTGCGCGGCCCGGACGGCGAATACCGCCAACTGGCCACCAGCCTGCTGCAGATCGAGAACGAGTTCTACGGCACCATCCGTCCCAAGCGGGTCATTCACCCTGGTGAGCGGCCGTTGCACGCGCTGCGCGAACGCGGGGTGGAATATGTCGAGGTGCGGCTGATGGACCTGGACCCGTTTGAAGTGGTGGGCATCAATGCCCAGACCATGCGTTTTCTGGATGTGTTCCTGTTGCACTGCCTGCAGAGCGACAGCCCGCCCGATACGCCCGAGGAAATCGTGGCACTGGCGCAAAACCAGCACCGTGTTGCCGAGCGCGGGCGCGAGCCGGGCCTGAAGCTGGAGCGCAATGGTGCACAGGTCACGTTGACCGACTGGGGCCGGGAACTGGTGCAGCAGCTGGGGCCGATTGCCCGCCAGCTCGACGCCGCCCACGGCTGCAGCGACTACTCGGCCGCCGTGGCTGCCGCGGAGCAGGGCCTGGAACATCCCGACACCTTGCCCTCGGCTCGCGTGTTGCGTGCGGTGACCGAGGAGTACAACGGCTCGTTCGTGGCATTTGCGCGGGCCCAGTCGGTGCGCACCAAACAGGCCATGCTGGATGCACCCCTGCCGGAGGATGTGCGTGCCCATTTTGCGCAACTGGCGCAGGCGTCCTGGGACGAGCAGCGCCGCATCGAGGCGATGGACACCATGCCGTTTGACATCTACCTGCAGGAGTATTTGTCACCCCGACACCTGACGCCAGCCAGGGCACTTTGAGGCAAATCAACCCATCCGCAATCGGCGCTTGAAGCCTGCGCCATTGCACCTACATATGCATACGAGGCGGCATTGTGGTGGTGGCGCCCCGACCTTTGATGTGAAGGAGTGTGTATATGAACGCATTGATCAACCGCGGAAACTTCCTGGACGATTTCTTCCGCGATGTAGCCCCCGGCTTCTACGTCAAACCCCTGCATGGCGACAACCTGCCAACGCCAGCCCAGATCAAGGTGGACGTGAAGGAAAGTGACGCTGCCTACACCGTGCACGCCGAGGTGCCGGGTGTGGCCAAGGAAGACATCCACGTCTCGCTGGATGGCAATGTGGTCACCTTGCGCGCCGAAGTCAAGCAGCAGGACACCCAGACCAAGGACGAAAAGGTGCTGCGCAGTGAGCGCTACTTTGGCGCCGTGTCACGCAGCTTCCAGTTGCCCATGGACATTGACCAAAGCACGGCCAAGGCCAAATACGACAACGGCGTGCTGACGTTGACGCTGCCGAAGAAGCTTGGCAACAAGCCGCAGCGGCTGGTCATCGACTGACGAAAAAAAGCCCGCACTTGGCGGGCTTTTTCTGTTGGCAGCTTTGACGCTTAGGCAGTCTTGCGAGCGCGAACCACCTTCTTGGCGGGAGCGCGCTTCGCTGCAACAGCCTTTGCCTTGGCCTTGGCGGGCTTGCCGGCGATCTTGGTGGCCAGAACACCGGATTGGGCTTCGATCTTGGCAACGACCTTGGTCACGGCCTGGGCTGCGGGCACAGCGGCGGTAGCCAGTGTGCGCAGGGTGGTCACGCCGGTGGACTTCTCAAAGCGGCCGGCATTGGCTGCCACTTGCACCACGCTCTTGCCAGCCAGTTCCACGGCCTTGTCAACCACCAGGTTGGCGTTGTCAGAGGTCAGTTCCACGCTCTTGGCGTAGTAGGCAGTGATCTTCTTCTCGGCAGCCACTGCGTTGTGGCGGGCCTTGGCGCTCAGGCGGGAGCCAGCCTTGTCCAGGGCGGCCACAAAGCTCTGGTCCATGAAGACCACGGCGCGCTCATTGCCCACGCGGTAGGCGTTGATCACGTTCTTGGCGGTGTTGCCGTAGGACTCGATCAGTTCGTTGGTGACGGTTGCCAGTTTTTGGTTAGCCATGGAAATACTCCTGAAAAAATGCAAAAGGGTTGAAAGATTCGTTCGCTGGGGTGGATTCTCTGGATTAGTCCTAGTGCGGGCACCTTAAATCGGGCAGTTTTCCTAGAGATGCCTGCCTAAGCGAGGGGTGGTGTGCAAACTGGCCGACAATCGACCGGTTTCACCGCATCCAAGGAGATTTGTTCATGAAATTGGAAACACTGGCCGTGCATGGCGGCTATACGCCCGACCCCACCACCAAGGCCGTCGCCGTGCCGATCTACCAGACCGTGGCCTATGCCTTTGACAACACGCAACACGGAGCCGACCTGTTTGACCTGAAGGTGGCTGGCAACATCTACAGCCGCATCATGAACCCCACCAATGGCGTGCTGGAAGCGCGTGTGGCGGCCATGGAAGGCGGTATCGGTGCGCTGGCCGTGGCCTCGGGCATGGCAGCCATTTCCTACGCCATCCAGACCATTACCGAGGCGGGCGACAACATCGTTTCCGCCTCCACACTGTACGGCGGCACCTACAACCTGTTTGCCCACACCTTCCCGCAGATGGGCATCGAGGTGCGCTTTGCCGATGCCAAGGACCCGGCCTCGTTTGCCAAGCTGATCGATGCCCGCACCAAGGCCGTTTACTGCGAGTCCGTGGGCAACCCGCTGGGCAACGTGACCGACATCGCCGCGCTGGCCGCCGTGGCCCACGCCGCCGGTGTGCCACTGATCGTGGACAACACGGTGTCCAGCCCCTACCTGTGCCGCCCGTTCGAGCACGGTGCCGACATCGTGGTGCACTCGCTGACCAAGTACCTGGGCGGCCACGGCACGACCATTGGCGGCGCCATCGTGGATTCGGGCAAGTTCCCGTGGGCTGAACACAAGGCGCGCTTCAAGCGCCTGAATGAGCCCGATGTCAGCTACCACGGCGTGGTCTACACCGAGGCGCTGGGCGCCGCCGCCTACATTGGCCGGGCCCGCGTGGTGCCGCTGCGCAACATGGGTGCGGCCCTGAGCCCCATGAACGCCTTCCAGATCCTGATGGGCATCGAAACCCTGGCCCTGCGCATGGACCGCATCTGCGAGAACGCGTTCAAGGTTGCCAAGCACCTCCAATCCCATCCCAAGGTCGGCTGGATCAACTACGCCGGCCTGCCCGACCACGCCGACCACGCGCTGGTGCAGAAGTACATGGGCGGCCGAGCCTCGGGCCTGATCAGCTTTGGCCTGAAGGCAGCCGACAGCCTGGAGGCGGGCGCCCGCTTCCAGGATGCGCTGCAACTGTTCACCCGCCTGGTGAACATTGGCGATGCGAAGTCCCTTGCCTGCCACCCCGCCACCACCACGCACCGCCAGCTCAATGCCGAGGAATTGGCCAAGGCCGGCGTCAAGCCCGACATGGTGCGTCTGTCGATCGGTATCGAGCACATCGATGACCTGATCGCCGATCTGGACCAGGCGCTAGAGAAAGTCTAAAGCGATGGCAATCCAGTGGTTCCCCGGTCACATGCACTTGACGCGCAAGGCGATTGAAGAGCGCATCAAGGAAATCGATGTGGTCATCGAACTGCTGGATGCCCGCCTGCCGGGCTCCAGCGCCAACCCCATGCTGGCCAAGCTGACGGCGGGCAAGCCCGCGCTCAAGGTGCTCAACAAGCAGGACTTGGCCGACCCCACGCGCACGCAGGAGTGGCTGGCGCACTACAACGCCATGCCCGACACCCGCGCCTTGGGGCTGGACGCCAGCATGACAGCGCCAGCACGCGCGCTGATCGACGCCTGCTTCGCGTTGGCGCCCAGCCGGGGCCAGAGCATGACCAAGCCCATGCGGGTGCTGATCTGCGGCATCCCCAACGTGGGCAAATCCACGCTGATCAACACTCTGAAGGGCAAGCGCAGCACCAAGACCGGCGACGAGGCGGGCGTGACCAAGATCGAGCAGCGCATCGTGCTGCAGGACGCCTTCTACCTGTTCGACACGCCGGGTGTGCTGTGGCCGCGCATCATCGTGGCCAAGAGCGGCTACAACCTGGCTGCCAGCGGTGCCATTGGCAAGAACGCCTATGACGAGGAAGAGGTGGCGCTGGAACTTTTGGACTATCTGCGCCAACATTACGCGCCACTGCTGGAGGCGCGCTACAAACTCAGCGGTGCGGCGGAGCTGACCGACGAACAGCTGCTCGACGCCATCGGCCGCAAGCGCGGCGCGCTGCAAAGCGGCGGGCGCATCAACCTGCAGAAGGCGGCCGAGGTCGTGATCCACGATTTTCGTGCCGCCGCCATGGGGCGCATGACGCTGGAAACGCCGGCTGAATTTGCCGAGTGGTTGGCCCACGGTCAGAAGATGGACGCCGAGCGGCAGGTAAAGAAAGACGCCATCGAGCTGGACCGTGCCATCCGCTTCAAGAAGATTCCCCGGCCACCGCGCGACAAGCCGTCTGGCGAAGTGAATTGAAGCCAAATTGGCCTCTAGCCCTCGTGGAATATACGTAAGTAGCTACTAAAACAATAGCAATTCAGTTGCCGGTCGATTGCCGCCGGTAGGCGCCAGGCACCTTGCCGGTCCAGCGTTTAAAGGCCCGGTTGAAGGTGCTGGCCTCGGCAAAGCCCAGCGACTGGGCAATGTCGGAAAAGGCGCGTTGCGTGTGGGCCACGGCCTGGCAGGCGTGCTCCCTGCGGGCGGCATCCAGCAGGCCGGTGTAGCTCAGCTCCAGATCCTGCAGACGCCGGGCAAAGGTGCGCTCGGTCATGCCAAAGGCCTGCGCGGCCTGGGCGCGGTCGGGCAGTGCGTGACCCAACTGGGTGGCCAGCCAGCCCCGCAGTTCGGTGGCCAGGTCACCGGACTCTTCGGACAGCGCCGCCAGCCGTGCGGCCGCGTATTGTTGGTGCACGGCGGCGAGCTGCGCGTCGGCCTGGGGCAGGGGCTGGTCCAGCACCGTGTTGTCCAGCAACAGGCCGCTGAAGGCCTGCTCAAAATCCACCGGGCACTGGAACACGGCCTGGTAGCCACCCAGCGGCCCGAGTGCTGCGTGGCTGAACTGTGCGCGCAGCGGACGCATGCCGCTGCCGGTGACCCAACGGCTGAAACTCACGACGGCCGACAGCACGGCTTCGAGCTGGTGCGGGCTGAACGCCAGTTCGCCCTGGCGCGGGTGGTACACGATCCAGCTGGCCTGTTCGCCGGCAATCATCTGGAAGCGCCCGCCGTCGCTGATCAGGCGCTGGAACTTCTGCACCACGGCAATGGACTCGCGCAGCGTGGGTGAGGACTGCAGGATGTAGCTCACCACGTTGAAGCTGGCCGGCCCGACCTGGCTGCCGGCCTTCAGGCCAAA
>JAVBYK010000094.1 GCA_030824095.1 bacterium | reverse complement strand
GGAATGGCTCAACCCCATGTTCCTGGCGCGCAACGCCACGCTGGAGTGAGCATGCGCCACTTCCTCCATTCCAGCCTGTGCGTGCTGGTCACACTGGCGCCGCTGGCCGCCTTGGCCGGGGGCTCCGAACTGTCGGGCCAGGTACGCGGCTACACCATCAGCCGCCAGAGCGCCGACGCCGGCCCGCTGGCCCAGGCCAATGCCCTGCAGCCGGGCACCGCCGCCGTGGACGCGTCCACCACCACGTTGCAGACCGAGTTGCGGGGCGACACCACGCTGGGCCCGGTGTCACTGCACGCCAGCGCGACCGCGCAGGTCCAGCAAGCGGACGGTGCAGGCAACAGCACCCGTGGCACCGTCCAGGAGGCCTATGCCGCAAGCGGCTTGGGAGCCTGGCAGTGGAGCGCCGGCAAGAAAGTCGTGTCCTGGGACGTGGGCTACGGCTTTCGGCCGAATGACCTGGTGCAGCAGGAGGTGCGCCGCACCCTGGTCACTGAGCCACTGGAAGGCCGCCCCCTGGTGATGGCCGAACACTTTGACGCCGACACCGCCTGGTCGCTGGTGTGGGTCAACCCCACAGAAGAACGCAGCGCCTCCGGCGCGCGGGAAGCGGCCCTGGCGGCACGCGCGTATTGGCGCGCCGGCGCGGTGGACTGGCATGGCTTTGCCCACCAGGGCCAGCACACCGGCAGCAGCGTGGGCGCGGCCGTGTCCTGGGTGGCCAGTGACGCACTGGAACTGCACGCCTCGCTGCGCGGCGACGAAAGCAGCCGTCGGCAATGGCTGATCGGCGGCACCTGGACCGCCGAGAGCCAGCTCAGCCTGCTGGCAGAGGCCTGGCACGACGACACGGCGTTGACCAATGCGCAGTGGAGCGCCTGGACGGCGCGCAACCAGGCCCTGCCGCTGGGACTGGCGCGCGGGGTGCCCACAGCAGCGGTGGCCGGCGCCCTGGCCTCGCAGGCCAGGGCCTTCAGCACGGCCAGCAACCTGCGCCAGGACAATGTATTTCTGCGCCTGAGTTGGCAACATGAACGCTGGCAGCCGGCGCTGGACGTGCTGTACGCGCCGGCGGACCAGGGATTCATCACCACCCTGTCGGTGCTGTGGACCGGCGAGCACATCAAGCTGGAAGTCGGCCTGCGCGCCCACGGTGGCCCCGAGAGCGCGATTGCACGCCAGTTGCCGGTGCAGCGTCAGGGTTATGTGGTGGCGACCTGGGCGTTTTAGCTTAGCCGCGCGGGCCTGTAGCAGGCGTCGCCCGGCAGGAGTTTGACAGGCATTTTGGGCTCTGCAAAAATACTGAGTAAATTTACTCAGTATCTATGACATTCCACAGAAGCCAAGTTCAACTACTGCGTGAGCGTCTCGCCGAGACGCCCCAGTTCATCACCATTGTGGCCGGACCACGGCAAGTCGGGAAAACCACGCTAGTCCGCCAAGCCCTGGAAGCCTACGCGCACCGCTTCATCTCAGTGGACCCATCCGGCGAAGTGCCGCAGGCCGGCTTTGGAGCCGGTAGCGAAACCACCAGCGACATCGACGGAGCCCCGCGCGATGCCCGCTGGCTGATCCGCTGCTGGCAAAGTGCGCGACACGCGTGCAAACAATTCAAACTCGACCATCCCACTGAGCCATTCGCTCTGGTCGTGGACGAAATCCAGAAGATTCGCCATTGGTCCGACACAATCAAAGGCCTGTGGGATGCGGACCGCGCCCAGGGTCTGGACATGCATGTCATCTTGCTGGGCAGCTCCCCCCTGCTGATCCAAAAGGGCCTGACCGAAAGTCTGGCAGGGCGCTATGAACTGGTGCGCGTCTCGCACTGGTCGTTTCTGGAGATGCACCAGGCTTTTGACTTCACACTCAACGAGTACATCTATTTCGGCGGTTACCCCGGGAGCGCACGGCTGATACGCGACGAGGCGCGCTGGCGCAACTATGTTTTGGCCAGTCTGGTTCAACCCAGCATAGACACAGACATTCTGCAAATGACCCGCGTGGACAAGCCAGCACTGCTCAAGCAACTGTTCACCTTGGGAGCCAACTACTCCGGCCAGATACTCGCGTTGGGCAAGATCAAGGGTCAATTGCAGGACGCAGGCAACGAGACCACGCTGGCCGGGTATCTGGACCTGCTGGGCAATGCGGGCCTGTTGACCGGATTGCACAAATACCACGTGGGCGTGGCACGCAGGCGGGCATCGGCGCCCAAGTTCAACGTACTCAACACGGCCCTGATGTCCAGCGCCACTCCCTACACCTTCGCCCAGGCTCAGGCGGACCGCAGCTACTGGGGGCGCCTGGTCGAAAGCGCAGTGGGCGCGCACCTGTGCAACACAGCCGCCAGCAATGAGGACGTGAGCTACTGGCGTGAAAGCCCGCATGAAGTGGACTTTGTGATCTGCGACGCCATGCGCCTGACGGCCCTAGAGGTAAAGAGCGGCGCCACCGCCGGAAAGCTCAGTGGCCTGGAGGAGTTTTCCAAACAACACCCCAAGGCCAAACCGCTATTGATAGGCGCCGGCGGCATTGACTTGACCGAGTTCCTGTCCTACCCACTGGCTCATTGGCTGGAACCCGCATGACGCGCCGCACCGCAACACCCGAAGACCGCATTGCCATCGAATGGCATGCACGGGTGCGCGCCAAAGATGAATCGCTATCGCCTCCCGAACCGTTGGCCCATTTCAAGGACGTGCACGCCTGGGTGCTGATTGCAGACCCCGGCTCGGGCAAGTCCGACGCGTTCCAAACATTGGCAGATGACGAGGGGGGGTACTACATCAGCGCACGCAATTTCGTCGAATTGGGGGCGCCCCCGCACTGGTCCCAACCGATCTTCATCGACGGGCTCGACGAGATTACCGGCGGCGGCGCAGCCACCACACCGTTGGGCCAGATACGCAGCAGGCTTCACGCTCTGGGCACACCAAAGTTCCGCATTTCATGCCGCGAGGCTGATTGGCGTGGCAACACGGATGGCAAAGCGCTGAGCTACATGGTCGGTGAAGACAACTTTCTGGAACTGCATCTGGCGCCTCTAGATGCAACCCAGATCGAAGCGCTGGTCATGCATTGGCTGAACTCGGATGAGGCTGCGGCGCTTGCCTTCGTTCGGGCGGCGAAAGACCATGACCTGGAGGGCCTGCTGGACAACCCCCAGACCCTGCGCATGCTGGTCAAGGCCGTTGGCACTGCGGACAAGTCGTGGCCCGATAGCAAAACCCAGACCTACGAAATGGCCTGCGGGCAATTGGTCAGGGAGCACAACGCGGAGCATCTGGCCGCACAGCGACAACACACGCTACCCGACTCCAAGGTGCTGGACGCGGCAGGCTACCTCAGCGCCATCCTCCTGCTCTCCGGTAACACTGCGATAGCCCTGCAACGGCACAGCGAACCCGAGCCTGGCGTGCTGGCTTTGCCCGAACTTCCCAATCACGCCGCGGCCCCCGGTCTTCCCTATTGCCAAGCGGCCCTTCACACGCGGCTATTCAGAAGCAACGGCGGCGGTGACTTCTGGCCGGTTCATCGCACCGTAGCCGAATACCTGGGAGCCCGCTACCTCGCAATGCGCATCCAAGCGGGCCTGCCCGCCAAACGCGTGGGGGCCTTGCTGCTAGGCGAGGATGGGGGCGTAGTACCCGAACTACGTGGTCTGCATGCTTGGCTGGCCACCACCGTGGTGGCCGGTGGCACGCGCGCCGAGTTGATCGACAACGACCCGTTGGGCGTGGTGCTCCATGGTGACGTGCGCCATTTCAGCCTGGAAGACAAACGCCATTTGCTGTACGCCCTGCATGCCGAAGCCTCTCGCTACACCCATTTCCGAAGCCAAAACTGGACCAGCAAGCCATTTGGCGCGCTGGCCAGCGCGGATATGCAAGACGACTTCAAAGCCGCACTGCAATCACCGGACCGAAGCCCCGCACACCTGGCATTGCTCGACTGCGTGCTGGATGCGATGACCAATGGGCACCCCATGCCGCAGTTGATATCCGACTTGGAGCGCTTGGTTCGCGACAAGACCTATTGGTGGCCTGGAATGCGGACCGAGGCGCTGGGAATCTGGATCGCCCTTACGCGCCAGACAAACAACTGGCCGCCGCTCCTACAGTTGCTGGCCGACGTTCACACCAACTTGGTCGAAGACCTGGAGGACGAGTTGCTGGGCACTCTATTGCAGGGCCTGTACCCGGAACAAATAGCAACAGCCGAACTGTGGAGGTACTTTCGTCAATCCAAGGCCAACAACCTTCTGGGCGCCTATTGGATTTTCTGGAATGGTTTGCCACAGAAGTTCGCCCCGCCACAAGAAGTTCCCACCTTGCTAGATTCCCTGGTGACGTCTGGATATCGGCCAGAAGGCAGGTTCAACCATTTAGCGCCCTCTTCTGAATTTGTTGGAAAATTGCTGGTGCACGGTGTGGTGCGCCACGGAGCCCAACTTGAAATAGAACGCCTGTCTGGGTGGCTGTCACTGGGCATTAATGCTGAATTTGAGTGCGCACTTGAGCAAGACGAAATGGCTAGTCTTGCCCAATGGCTGAGCGAGCATCCCGACACCTATAAGGCCTTGTACGAGCACTACTTACATCGACCGTGCGAAAAAAACGTGGGCGGCTACGGCATGCTTTCGCGAGCCAGTGCACAGCTATTTCACGCGCCAGAGCCCAATGACGCAAACCTTTGGTACCTGTCGCTGGCCGCAGCATGCGAAAGCAACGACCTACGGCAAGCGTTAGTGCTCAACGCCTTTCACTTCGTAAACCGTCGAAATGGGCCAGATGCCGCCATTCAATTAATGGAAGATTGGGCGTCGCATCATGTGGCTGATGCCGACTGGGTTACAAGTCAGTTGCGCAACCCTTACCCACCATCAGAATCCCAGCAAAGACATGCTGCGGCGAAGATCGATCGTCGAAATCGACTGACGGAAGAGTCACTCCAGAAAATTCGCTTCTTCAGCGAAACCTTGCCGAGCTTTTCAGTTGGCCCTGCGCATCTAGGTGCACTGGAAGCAGTGGCGAATACCTACCTCAACTTTTCACGCAGATTACGGGAAGAAACACCCGAAGCGCGCTTGTTCGAATTGCTGAATCACGATGCGGTCTGGGTAGAGCGCGCGTTGACCGGTTTGCGCCACTGCCTGTTTCGGGAGGATCTGCCTTCTGCTACCAGCATCGTTGACCTCCTCCACAGCCAAGGACGCGGGTACAAGCTCGCCAAGCCCTGCCTGGCAGCCATGGAGTTGCGATACGCAGATGACCCTCAGTCCGCATTCGATCTGCCGCAGTCCACCTTGGAGTCGGTCATCACCTTTAGCCTAATCCATAGCTTTGGTAACACGCCTGCATGGTTCACGCAGTTGCTCGCACAGAGGCCTGGCGTTTTTGCGGCACCGATGGCGTATTTGATCGGCAAGCAAATCGCGGCGCAGGAAGAACACGCGTACGGACTATTTGCATTGGCAAACGACACAGGCTATGCAGACGTTGCCAGGAAAATAGTGCCCACGCTCATCGCAGCTCTCCCGATCAAGACGACCAAAAGCCAGTTGTACAGCGTGCGCTTGCTAATAGGCGCGCTGCTGAAACACCTGGACCCAAATACCCAACTTTCCATCGTGGAGGAGAAACTCAGCGTCAGAACAATGGATGTGGCGCAGCGCGTCTATTGGCTGGCAACCGGCATGCTACTGGCGCCCAGGTTGTATTTGGAGCCCACCCGGCAATTCGTCGCCAAGGCCCCGGCCCGTGCCACCCATTTGTTTACATTGGCTCATCAACTGCAAGAGCGCGGCAACGCTTCGCTGCTTCTCGACGCTGCAACCCAGGCGTTCCTGATTGGGACCTTGGGTCCGTTGTGCGTCCCGGACTGGGTTACCGCGTCCAATGCGGGCGGCTGGGTCAAACCCCATATGGAGATGGGACACACCGTTGCTGCGCTGATTTCATCGCTAGCCAGCAATCCGGGCGACCTTGCGTTGCAAGCGCTGACCAAATTGCACACCAAGCCCAACATGGCACAGTGGGAAGACACGCTGACCCGCGCCCTGTACGACCAACGTGTCACCCGGCGCAAGGCGCAGTTCAAGCCCGCAAATGTCGTGCAGATTTGTGACACCTTAGCGAATACGACGCCCGCCAACGCAGCAGACCTGTATGCGCTCACGCTGGACCATCTGACACAGCTCTCCCAAGAGATTCGCAACGGCAATACCAATGACTATCGCCAATACTGGGCAGGAGCCCAGCCCAAGAAGGAAGACGATTGCCGGGATACCTTGCTGTCGGACCTAAAGCGGCTGCTTAAACCCTTGCTCATATCGGCGGAGCCTGAGGGCCGGTATGCAGATGAGAAGCGCGCCGACATCAAAGTGTCGTTCCTGCCCTACCAGATACCCATCGAAATAAAACGGGAAATGCATGCCGACTTATGGAAGGCAATCCCCGACCAACTGATCGCCAAGTACAGCCGCGAGATGAGCAGCGATGGCTACGGCATTTACCTCGTCTTCTGGTTTAACGGCCTATTCAAGTCGGCCCCGACTGACGGCGGCGCCAAGCCCGTCACACCGCAGGAATTGCAACAGCGGCTGGCAAGCACGGTGCCTGAGCATCTGCGCAACAAGATTGCCATCCTGGTCGTGGATTGTTCCAAGCCATCGTCATCCGTTGCAGTCAATGGGACGGCTGGAGTAGGTTGACTTTCTAAATCACTGCCAACCGCTTGCTCATGTCCAGCATGCGGGTGGCCAGAATGGTGCCCAGGGCCATGGCCACGGCCAGAGCCACGTTGGCGTTGTCGTGCGAGAGCTTGTCAAAGTCTGCGGGGGCCATGACCCAGACCTTGCAGTCGCTGTAGGCCGAGACCGAAGCACTGCGCGCCAGGTGGGAGAAGAAGCTGCCCTCGCCCACCACACTGCCAGGGCCAACGATGGCCAGGTGGATGATGCCCTTGGGGCCATGCATATCGACTTTCAGGTCGCCGGACTCCACAAAATACAGCTTGCGGTCGATGTCGCCCTGGGCGATCAGCAATTCGCCGCGTTTGCGGGTTAGGGGGTGAACATAGTCCGCCAGCACCTTCCAGCGAAACGGCTCCAGATGCTTGGCCAGTCCCCCAGCCTCGGTATTGCGGGCAATGGCGGCGATGAGGCCGGACACATCGGGCTGTTGCGGGCTTGTAGTCGGACTATTCATGGCAGTCTTTCAAAAGAGCGAACGCGAAACACCCCGTCCATCTTGCCGCCGATGACGCAAAAGCGCAACTGCCTGCCCGGTCCATGGCCGGACCGTAATACGCCGGCAAGCAAAGTCTTCTATCCTGAACCTCTCACTATCTCAATACAACCATTTTCACCATGAAAAAACTGTCACACACCCTGCTACTCAGCGCACTCTCCTCCATCCTGCTGTCGGGTGCGGCCATCGCCGGCGGCGCGGATTTCACGCTGGTCAACCGCACCGGCTACACGCTGCGCGAAATCTACGTTTCTCCCTCCCACAAGAACGCCTGGGGCAAGGACCGCATGGGCGACAACGTGCTGGACAACGGCAAGAGCCGCCTGTTCAAGTTTTCCGACAAGAGCTCCTGCAAGCAGGATCTGAAGGTGGTGTTTGACGACGACGAGTCCGAAGTGGTGTGGGAAGAGATTGATCTGTGCGAAATCGACAAGATCACCCTCAAATACAACCGCAAGACCCGCGAGGTATCGGCCGACAGTGAATAAGACAGCGCCACCCCTCTGACGAGGCGCCTGCACCCCGGGGGCCTGGTTGGGGGAACTCGCCAAAGGGCGCCAACATGCGATACTTCCCTCCAGTTGGCGCCATGTCTGTCGTCAGTTGGAATCTGGTCACCTGTCGGAGTAACCGCCTGGTATTTATGCTGAGCCTAACCACAGCAAAAGTGTGCTCGACCCTGCGTTGGCATGTCTGCGGCATGCTGCTGGCTGCGGCATGTTCACTGTCCAGCGCAGCAACCGGCTCAGACCCCATGGCATCCCCAGTCGCCAACACGCTGGTGGTGGCCATGGACGACAACTACCCCCCGTACGTATTCCGTGACTCCCGCGGTGCGCTCACCGGCTACCTGGTGGACTACTGGAAACTCTGGCAAAGCAAGACAGGTGTCACGGTGGACTTGCAGGCCAGCGACTGGGACCTGGCCAAACAGCGCATGCAATCGCGCCAGGCCACGGTGATTGACACCATCTTCCAGACGCCCGAGCGGGAAAAAACCCTGGATTTCACACCGCCCTATGCGCAGATTCCGGTTTCCATCTACACCCACATCGGAATCGGCGGCGTTGCCAGCCTGGACAATCTGACGGGCTTCCTGGTGGGTGTGAAGGCAGGTGACGCCTGCATTGACACCCTGAACAAAGCCGGCATCAAGACGCTGCAGCCCTATCCCAATTACGAAGCCCTGGTGCAGGCGGCCATTGCCGGCCAGGTCAAGATCTTCTGCCTGGACGAGCCTCCGGCCAACTACCTGCTCTACCGCGACCATGCCGAGGGCACCTTCAACAAGGCCTTCCAGCTGAACGTGGGCGCGTTCCACCGGGCCGTGCACAAGGGTGACACGCAGACCATGGCGTTGTTGCTGCGCGGCTTTGGCGCCATTTCCGAATCCGAGGATCAGGCCCTGCGCAACAAATGGATGGGCACGCGGCTCATCGATTCGGGCTATGCCCGCTACCTCGGCCTGGCTTTGCTGGTGGCCACGCTGTTCGGGCTGGTGTTGCTGCTGTGGGGCTCGGCAATGCGCCGCCGGGTGGCCGAGCGCACCGCCGAGCTGGACGCCGAGCGGATCCGCCTGCGGGTGCTGCTGGAGGCCATCCCCGACCTGGTCTGGATGAAGGATGTGGCCGGCGTCTACCGCTTCTGCAACCCGATGTTTGAGCGCTTCTTTGGCGCCAAGGAAGCGCAGATCGTCGGAAAGACCGACTATGACTTTGTCGGCAATGAGTTGGCTGATTTCTTCCGCGCACACGACCTCAAGGCCATTGCGGCGGGCAAGCCCAGCATCAACGAGGAGTGGATCACCTTTGCCGACGACGGGCACACCGCGCTGATGGAGACCACCAAGACTCCGGTGCACAACGGCGATGGTGACCTGGCGGGTGTGCTGGGCATTGCGCGCGACATCACAGGGCGCAAGCAGGCCGAACAGGCGCTGCAGGAGAGCGAGAACCGCCTGCACACGATTCTGGACAGTGTGGAGGCCTATATCTACATCAAGGACAGCCAGTACCGCTACCAGTATGTGAACCAACGCCTGCTGGCATTTTTTGACCGGCCGCTGGCCGACATCGTGAACCGGGAAGACTCGGCCTTCTTCGATACACAGACTGCTGCCATCGTGCGGGTCAATGACCGCCGCGTCATTGAAGGTGGTGAACGTGTGGCCCTGGAGGAAACCGTTTTACGCAACCACAACGGCACCACCACCATCCATCTGTCAGTCAAGCTGCCGCTGCGCGACAAGGACGGCAAGATCTACGCCCTGTGCGGGATTTCCACCGACATCACCGCACAGAAACAACTGGAAGCGTCCCTGCGCATTTCGGCCACCGCCTTCGAGTCGCAGGAGGGCATGCTGATCACCGATGCCAACAGCGTGATCCTGCGCATCAACCAGTCATTTGCCAACATGTCGGGCTACTCCGCGCAGGAAGTCATCGGCCAGACGCCGCGCATGTTCTCGTCCAATCGCCATGACGACCGCTTCTATGCAGCCATGTGGGAAACCATCAACACCACCGGCAAGTGGCAGGGCGAGATCTGGGACCGGCGCAAGAACGGCGACATCTACCCGGCCTGGATGACGCTGACGGCGGTCAAGGGGGACGATGGCATCGTCACCAACTACGTGGCCACCCACATCGACATCACCGAACGCAAAACCTCCGAGGAGCAGATCCGCCATCTGGCCTTCTTCGACCCGCTGACCTCGCTGCCCAACCGCCGTCTGCTGGCCGACCGCCTGCAGCATGCCCTGGCCTCCAGCGGCCGCACCCAGCGAGAGGGTGCCCTGCTGTTCATCGACCTGGACCATTTCAAGACCCTCAACGACACGCTAGGCCACGACGTGGGAGACCTGCTGCTGCAGGAGGTGGCGCGCCGCATTTCCGGCTGCATCCGCGATGGCGATACCGTGGCACGCCTGGGCGGCGACGAGTTTGTGGTGATGCTGGAGAACCTCAGCGACAACTGCCTGGAAGCCGCCAGCCAGGCCGAAGGCGTGGGCAACAAGATTCTGACCACACTGTGTCTGCCCTACGACCTCAACGGCAAGGAGCACCTCAGCAGCGCCAGCATCGGCCTGACCCTGTTTGATGCCCCCCGCAACACCAGCGAAGACCTGATGAAGCGGGCCGATCTGGCCATGTACCAGGCCAAGGCCGCAGGCCGCAACAAACTGCGCTTTTTCGATCCCAAGATGCAGGCCGAGATCACGCTGCGCGCGGCCCTGGAAGTCGATCTGCGCGAGGGCATACAGCTGCAGCAGTTCGTGCTGCACTACCAGACCCAGGTCAACACGCACAACGAGGTGACCGGCGTCGAAGCGCTGGTGCGCTGGCAGCATCCGCAACGGGGCATGGTCTCCCCGGCCGACTTCATCCCGCTGGCGGAAGACACCGGGCTGATCCTGCCCTTGGGCCACATCGTGCTGCAGACCGCCTGCGCACAACTGGCGGCCTGGGCTGATCGCCACGCCACGGCGCGGCTGTCGATCGCGGTCAACGTCAGTGCACGCCAGTTCCACCAGGACGATTTTGTGGAGCAGGTGCTGGCAAGCCTGCACGCCGCAGGGGCCAATCCGCAGCGACTGAGGCTGGAGCTGACCGAGAGCCTGCTGGTGTCCAACATCGACACCACGGTGGAGAAGATGCTGGCGCTCAAGGCCCACGGCGTGCGCTTCTCACTGGATGACTTTGGCACTGGCTACTCGTCACTGTCCTACCTCAAACGCCTGCCGCTGGACCAGCTCAAGATCGACCAGGGCTTTGTGCGCGACATTCTGGTGGACGCCAACGACGCCACCATCGCCAAGACCGTGGTCGCACTGGCCGATAGTCTGGGCCTGAAGGTGATTGCCGAGGGCGTGGAGACCGAGGCCCAGCGCCAGCGCCTGGCCGAGCTGGGTTGCCATGCCTACCAGGGCTATCTGTTTGGCCGCCCCATGCCCATTGCCGCGCTGGAAGCGTTTCTTGCCGGTCAGGAACCGCGGTAGGTGGAGTAGCTCCAGGGGCTGACCAGCAGCGGCACGTGGTAGTGCTGGTCGGCATGGGCCACGCCAAAGTCCAGGCTGACCCGGTTCAGGAAGTTGGGCTCGGGCAGGCTCACACCACAGCCCTTGAAATAGCCCGCCACGTCGAACACCAGGCGGTAGGTGCCCACCTTCAGGTCGGCATGGTCATACAGCATGCCGCCGGGGTTGCGGCCGTCCTGGTTCAGCGTGAAGGACTTGACCAGCTTGGCCGTGTCGCCGTCGGTGGTGTACAACGCCACCTGCATGCCGGCCGCCGGTGTGCCGTGCATGGTGTCCAGTACGTGTGTGCTCAAGCCCATGTGCGTGCCCTTCAGTTGTTGCCTCAAAGTGTATACACCTTTTGGCGATTGCCGCTATCATGCTTCGCATGGACTCCACCACCACCGGTTTCATTGTCGAAAC
>JAVBYK010000482.1 GCA_030824095.1 bacterium | reverse complement strand
GCCCCCACGCTGAACAGCGCCACCACTGCCAACGACTTGTTGAGCGATCCGCAGGAGGAAGCGGTGCTGCACGTGAGCGTGGCCACGCTCCTGGCCAACGACACCAACGCGGTGGGCATTGCACAGGTGGGCAACGCCCAGCATGGCACGGTCACGCTGTCAGGCAGCGAGGTCATCTTTACGCCCGAGGCCAACTACCATGGGCCGGCCAGCTTTGCGTATGTGGTCACCGGGCAGGATGGCGGTCGCGCAGCGGGTGTGGCCAGCTTCACCATCAACGCCGTCAACGACGTGCCCATCGCCCTGGGCGAGACGCGCAACGCCAACGAGGACAGCGCGCTGACCATCACCCAGGCCACGCTGCTGGCCAATGACACCGATGTGGACGTGGCCACCGACGGCCAGACCCTGCGGGTCAGCGCTGTGGGCCATGCGCAGAATGGCACGGTGAGCGTGCTGGGGGATGGGTCCATTCGCTTCACGCCGGATGCCAACTTCCATGGCACGGGCAGTTTTGAGTATGTGGTAAGTGACGGCAATGGCGGCACGGCCGTTGCCACCGCCACGGTGCAAGTGGCCGCGGTGAACGATGTGCCGGATGCACTGGGCGAAAGCATTGCGTCCGCCGAAGACACCACCCTGGTGCTGACCCCGGCCGCGCTGCTGGCCAACGACACGGACCCCGATGTGGCCACCGATGGGCAAACGCTGGCCATCGGCTCCGTGGGCAATGCCTCGCACGGCACGGTGAGCCTGCTGGGCAATGGCTCAGTTGAGTTTGTGCCGGATGCCAACTACACGGGCACGGCCACGTTTGACTATACGGTGAGCGATGGCGCGGGCGGCACGGCAACTGCCACGGCCACCGTGCTGGTGGGCTCAACGGACGATGCCCCGGTGGCCAGTGGCGAGACGGTGGCCAGCCAGGAGGACCAGACGGTCACCTTGACGGCGGCGGCGCTCTTGGCCAATGACACCGATGTGGACAACGCCACCAGCGAGCTGGCCATTGCCCGCGTGGCCGCCGGAACCGGGGGCACGGTGACGCTGAATGCCAGCGGCAATATCGTCTTCACGCCCACGGCCAATTTCAGCGGCACGGCCCGCTTCACCTATTGGGTCAAGGACCCGGCCGGGCTGGAGTCCAACGCGGCCACGGTGACGGTGAATGTGGCGCCGGTCAATGACTCGCCTTACGCCCAGGGGGAGTCGCTGAACGGCGCCAGCGAGGATGCGGTGTTCAACATTGACCGGGGCACGCTGTTGGCCAACGATGGCGACGCCGAGGACGCCAACGGTGCCCTGGGGATTGCCTGGGTGGGCAACGCCAGCAATGGAACCGTGTCGCTGGATGGCAGTGGCAATGTGGTGTTCACGCCAACCTCCAACTACAACGGCAATGCGTCCTTTGAATACACGGTGCGCGACAGCGGGGGGGCGGTGTCGCCCACTGTTTCAGCACAGTTCCAGGTGGCGGCCGTGAATGACAACCCGGTGGGGGTGGACAACCAGTTTGCGATGTACACCAATACGCCGACGTCGTCTTCCACGGCAACCATCGGTTTCAACCAACTGGTGGGCAATGACACGGATATCGACAACCCGCATTCCGACCTGACGGTGGGTGGTGTGCGCAACGCGAACAACGGGACGGTGTCGATTGTGAACGGCCAGGTCAGCTTCACGCCCACGGTGAACTTCAATGGAACCGCCAGTTTTGAGTACCAAGTGACCGACCAGCATGGAGGCACCACCTGGGCTACGGCCTTTGTGACGGTGGCGCCGCCGCCCAACCACTATCCCAGTGTCAATGTGACCTACGCCAATTTCTACCCCACGGGCACCACCCCGGCGGGCGCATTCGACATTGGCGATGTCAGTTTCTCGGCGGTGGATGATGGCAACACCAGTCTGGTGTCCATCACCTACCTGGGGGGCACGTACCACGTGTTTGGCGACCCGGGGCCGGCGACAAGCAGCATCCCGTGGAACATATTTACCACCACGCAGAGCAGTTGGTATATCGACGTGCCACGCCCATCCGCGCTGGATGCCTTTGATACCTCATGGCAGGTTGTGGATGACCGGGGTCTTTCCAACATCTGGCGCTTTGGCTACACGGTGGGCTCGGGGGTGCGCAGCACCATGGATTTCAGCGGTTATGCGCCGCCGGTTGTGCTGGGCCTGGATGGTAGTGCGCCAAGCTACATCGCCACCCACAACTCCAACGTGCGCTTTGACCTGAATGGCGACGGTGTGGCCGACCAGGTGGCATGGGCGGCAGCGGGCAGCGGGGTGCTGGGCATTGACCTCAATGGCGACCAGAGAATCAGCAACGCCAGCGAGTTCACTTTCACGCAGTACGTGCCGGGTGCCAAGACCGACTTGCAGGGCTTGCGTGCATTCGACACCAACTACAACGGTGTGCTGGATGCGGGTGACGCTAGGTGGGCCCAGTTCGGTGTGTGGGAAGACAAGAACAGTGATGGCAAGACCGACGAGGGCGAATACCTGACGCTGGACCAGTTGGGTATTGCCAACATCGATCTGAGCGAGCAGGCGCGCGCGCCTGCGGCCACGCCGGAGGCTCCCGATGCCAGCGGCCATCTGTCGGGTGTGGCGGTGGTGGGCACCAGCACGTTCACACGGACCGATGGCAGCACGGGCCGGACCGATGACGCCATGCTGGCCTTTGGCGTAGCGCCGGAGTCGTTCCTCCACCCGGATCTGCCTCCGTTGCCGCCTGCCGACCCGGTGGCGGAGTTCATGCGCCAGATGCTGTTGGCCAACCAATATGCCAACACCTGCGTGGATGACAGCCAGGCCCCGCTGGGCTATGTACCGATTCAGACAGATGGCCACTGGCAGGACGCCGTGCCGGCGGTGCCGGCCAATGCGATGCACGAGGTTCAAGGCGCTTAGACAACAACGATAGGGAAGACGACAAGAATGACGACGGCAAGCACTGGCGCCTACGGCGCCATGGAGATGTTGCGGCTTTACACGCAACTCCACCACATCCACCTTGACAACGACCAGCTCGAACACCAGTTCGCCAGTTTTGACAAAGACGGCAACGCCATGGCGTTGGGTGTGGGCGAGATGATTCGGGCGCTGCAAGCCCTGGGCTTTGACGCGACGCTGCGCAGCGGCCCGCGCAGGGATCTGGATGCCAGGGCGCTGCCAGCCCTCATGCCCATGCGGGATGGCTCCATGATGCTGGTGGGAAACCTGGAACAGGGCGCGGGAGAACAGGGCGCCCTGGTAATGGTGGCCGGGGACCCACAACCCCGCAAGATCAGCTTGCGGGAGTTTGATGGCCTGTTTGCCGGGCAGTGGATTGTGGCAACCCGGGCTCAAACGGTGCCGCAAACCCCGGATGCCTCCGGGCAGCCCGCAGCGGAACCCTTCGGACTGGGGTGGTTCTGGCAGGCCCTGCGCAAGTACCGGGGCCTGATGGGGGAGATTCTGCTGGCATCGCTCTTCGTGCAAATCATTGCGCTGGTGACGCCGCTGATCTTTCAGGTGGTGATCGACAAGGTGCTGACCCACCGCACGCTGTCCACATTGGATGTGATGGTGCTGGCGCTGCTGGGCGTGAGCATCTTCGAGGTGGTGCTGGGTGCCATGCGCCACTACCTGCTCAGCCACACTACCAACCGGGTGGACGTGGAACTGGGGGCCAAGCTGTTCAAGCACCTGCTGCACTTGCCGCTGTCGTATTTTGAGAGCCGGCGCAGCGGCGACACTGTGGCGCGGGTGCGGGAACTGGAGAATGCGCGCAATTTCCTGACCGGGCAGGCACTGACGAGTTGGCTGGACTTGCTGTTTGCCATCGTCTACCTGGCCGTCATGCTCTACTACAGCGTGACGCTGACGCTGGTGGTGATCCTGGCGCTGCCCATCTTCTTCGGCGCGTCCGCGTTGATCACGCCACTGCTACGCAAGAAGCTGGAAGACAAGTTCGCCCTGGGCGCCGAGAACCAGGCCTATCTGGTGGAAACGGTAACGTCCATGGAAACGCTCAAGAGTCATGCGGTGGAGCCCCAATGGCAGCGCGAGTGGGAGCGGCGCATGGCCGCCTATGTGCACACCGCATTCGAGGGCGGCCACATGGGCAATGCCACGAACCAGTTCATCAACCTGGCCAGCAAGGTGCTGACCGTGGTGCTGCTGTGGCTGGGTGCCAGGCTGGTGATTGACGGGGAGTTGACGGTGGGGGGCCTGATTGCCTTCAACATGCTCAGTGGTCGGGTCAACGCGCCCATCCTGAAGCTGTCTTCCCTGTGGCAGGACTTCACCCAGATGAAGGTCAGCATCAAGCGCCTGGCGGACATCATGGATGCATCACCCGAGCCGGCGTTCCAGCCGCACCGCTCCACGCCACCGGCCATCCAGGGACGGGTCACGTTCGAGCATGTGAGTTTTCGTTACTCGCCCAAGGCGCCGGAAGTGCTAACGGACCTGAGCTTTGATGTCAGGCCCGGCGAAGTGATTGGCCTGGTGGGTGTGTCGGGCGCTGGCAAAACCACGCTGACCCGGCTGATCCAACGGCTGTATTCGCCCGACAGTGGGCGCATTCTGATCGATGGCATGGACCTGAATCTGGTTGATACCGCATGGCTGCGCCGCCAGATTGGCGTGGTGGGGCAGGACACCCTGCTGTTCAACCGCACTGTGCGGGAAAACATTGCGCTGGCAGACCCCAGTCTGAAGATGGATGCCGTGATCGAGGCCGCCAAGCTGGCGGGGGCACATGACTTTATTGCGCACTTGCCCGAGGGCTATGACACGGTGATTGGCGAGCGCGGCGGCAAGCTCAGTGGCGGCCAGCGGGCACGGGTTGCCATTGCCCGTGCGCTGGCGACCCAACCCAAGCTGCTGCTGCTCGACGAGGCGACCGCGTCGCTGGACTATGAGAGCGAGCGATTGATCCACGACAACATGGCAAGCATTGCCGAGGGGCGCACGGTGTTCATGGTGGCGCACCGCCTTTCAACCCTGCGCATGGCCGACCGCATCCTGGTGCTGGAGAACGGTCGGTTGATTGAAGCGGGGGGGCACGCCAGC
The DNA here is from genome assembly GCA_030824095.1 of bacterium. Classification (GTDB taxonomy): domain Bacteria; phylum Pseudomonadota; class Gammaproteobacteria; order Burkholderiales; family Burkholderiaceae_C; genus Allorhodoferax. The sequence continues at coordinate 6,621 of JAVBYK010000482.1, read as the reverse complement.
CTGTTGAGTTCAGGCGGGCGCTATGCGTCGCTGTACAAGGCGCATCAGGTGTTGGACCTGGCGGGAGCAGCGGCATGACCCGAAACCAAACGCCGCCCGTGGCATTCAACCCATTCAGTTCTGCGGCCCTGGCCGTGCAATCGCAACCGCCTTCCTGGGCGGTACGCATGGTGTCACTGGGCATTTGCGCCATGGCGGGCATGACCCTGGTGTTCGCCTGCTTTGCCAAGATGGACATCGTGGTCAGTGCCCAGGGCAGGGTGATTCCCTCGGGCAAGAGCAAGGTGGTCCAGTCCCTTGAGCCAGGCGTGGTGCGCAGCATTGCCGTGCGCGATGGTCAGTCCGTCAAGGCGGGAGAGGTGCTGCTGGAGCTCGACACCACCAACAGCGGTGCGGACCGCAACCGCCTGCAGCGCGAGATGTGGGAGAGCGAGGCCGATGTGCTGCGAGCCACCGCGTTGCTGACTGGCCGCAATACCTTTGCAGTGCCGGCTGGCATGCCCAGCGAGATTGCCGGGAACCAGCAGGCCATCCTGCAAAGCAAGGCAGCTGAACAGCATGCCAGGCTGGCCGCGCTGGATGCCGACATCGGCAAGCGCAAGGCAGATACGGATGCCATTGCCAGCACCCTGGAGCAGTTGCGCGGCAGCCTGCCCTTGATCCGGCAGAAGCATGCCATGCGGGAAGACCTGTCCAGGACCGGGCATGTCGCCAAGACCGGTGTCATCGAGACACAACTGGAGCTGATCAACGCCGAGAAGGAGCTGGCGGTGCAGGGGAACCGCATGAAGGAATCACAGGCCAGCCACCAAGCGGCGCTCGAACAACGCGTCCAGGCGGTTGCCGAGTTCCGGGCCCGCACCAGCACGGAGCTGATGGATGCCACCAAGAAACGGGACGCCACGCAACAGGAACTGGTAAAGGCCAATCTGCGCTGGGAGCTGCAGACCCTGCGCGCACCGATTGACGGGATCGTGCAGCAACTGGCGGTGACCACGGTCGGCGGCGTGGTGACGGCGGCGCAGCCGCTGCTGACCATTGTTCCCGAGAACACACCATTGGAGCTCGAAGCACAGGTTTTGAACCGCGACGTGGGCCAACTCAAGGTGGGCCAGCGCGTCATCAACAAGGTGGAGACCTATGACTTCACGCGCTATGGCTACATTGAAGGTCAGGTGCAGTGGGTTGGCACCGATGCGGTACAGGACCCCAAGCTGGGTCTGGTCTACCCCATTCGGGTCAAGTTGGCGCAGATGCAAACGCCCAACGAGGTCAATGGCAACAAGGGTGTGGTCGCCGCTGGCATGAACGTCACAGCGGACATCCGCACGGATGAACGCCGTTTGATTGAATACGTGCTGGCTCCCATGCTGCGTTACAAGCAGGAGGCCATGCGTGAACGCTAAGTCATCCCCCCGAACGCGCGCGAAGGTCCTCGCTGCAATCTGTGCACTGGGTGGCGGGTTTGCCGTGCAGAGCCAGGCACAAACCCTGATGGACGTGTACCACAAGGCGCAGGCGCGGGACACGCAATACACGGTCGCGCGCAGGACATTCGACGCCGCGATCGAAAAGCTGCCCCAGGCCCGCGCCGGTCTCTCGCCAACCGTCAGTCTTTCGGGTACACGCAATCAGCAGGCCGGTGAGGCGGCGTTTGCCGATGCGGACTACCTTCAGCGCCAGCCCAGCAACTGGTCGTGGACCCTGCAATTGACCCAGCCCTTGCTGCGCTGGGGGAACTGGGCGGCATACCAGCAGGCCGACGCCCAGGTCCGCCAGGCGCACGAGCAGTTGGCGCTGGCGGAGCAGGATCTGATCCTGCGCTGCGCGCAAGCGTACTTTGATGTGCTGCTCGCCATGGAGGGCGTGCGGGTGCTGGATGCACAGCTCCGGGCCATGGATGAGCAATGGACGCTGGCCAAACGCAACTTTGAAGTGGGAACCGGCACCGTCACCGATGTGCATGAAGCCCATGCCAAGTTTGCCCAGAGCCAGGCACAACGGGTTGCCGCGGTAAGTGAGCTCTCCACCAAGCAGACGGAACTGGAGCGCACGGTGGGCGAGTCCATGGCTATCAAGCCTCTCCGCTTGGTGAAGATGCTGCCGGGCATTGATGAGCGGGCGCTGGAGACTTGGCGTAACGCGGCGGCGGCCGGCAGCCCGCAGATCCGGATGCAGCAGGCCGCGCTGGAAGTGGCGCAAAAGGAAGTCAGCAAGAACCAGAGCGCCCACTTGCCAACTCTGGACCTGGTGCTCAGCAGTTCCAGAGCGTACACCGGTGGCACATTGAGTTCACCGACGGATCTGGAGTCGCGGGTGAATACGCGGCAACTGGGGCTTCAGCTCAATGTTCCGCTGTACGCAGGGGGCGGCACACAATCCCGGGTACGCGAAGCACTGGCCCAGCAGGACCGGGTCGCCGCCGAACTGGAGGGGGCACAGCGTCTTGCCGACAGCCAGGTGCGCCAGGCCTTTGCGGGTGTGACCAATGGGCAGGCGCAAGTCGAGGCACTGCAAGTCGCCGTCAATGCCGGCACCAGTGCGGTCGAGGGAAACAAGATTGGCTACCGGCTGGGTACGCGCATCATTCCCGACGTCCTGAACGCGGAGCAGCAACTTTTTGCCACGATGCGCGACCTGTCCAAAGCCCGGGTCGATACTGTTACCCAAAGTCTGAAGCTAAAGGCCGCAGCGGGTCAGCTTCAGGCCAACGATCTCGCAGCCCTGGAGCTGCTTCTGGAACCCCTACCATGACCAACAACCATTCAGAAACCCCTGCAGATTCCCCCTCCCAACCCTCTGCGAGCCCCACGCCATTGAATCCCGAGGAGATGAAGCAACTGACCGATCTGGCCAAGCAGCAGGCCGAGCGGGTGATGGGCACGATTCCAGTTCTGGGGGGCGTGGTCTGGTTGATGATGCAGCAGCCCGGCATGCGCCACACCTTGTTGAGTGAACTCGAATGGCGGGTCATGCCGGCTTTGGTGTTGCAGCAGTCCAAGCTGTACATGCGCGATAGCGCGCCGGTTGCCTATGTTTCCTGGGCGAAACTGTCCGAAGCCGCCGCACAGCGGTATATGGAGGCTCCGCACCATCTGACCGCCGCAGACTGGAAGTCTGGCGACCAGTTCTGGATCATTGATCTGGTCACGCCCTTTGGCGGGGCGCCGGAGGTCATCCAGGAGTTGCGCGCGACGGTGTTTGCGGGCGCCACTGTGCAACAGCTGATGCCAGCCGTGGATGGACAGCCCAAGTCGATGACGTGGCCTGCAGTGCAGGCGAGGTCGTGATGGCGTAGCCGCGGCGATTGTGGCGGCACGCAAACCACGATAATCGCTGCATGTCCTCATCCAAAGTCCTGTTCGGCTTCCATGCCCTGGGCGTGCGTCTCAAGACGGCGCCGCAATCCATCATTGAAATCTACTTCGAGCCCACCCGGCGTGATGCGCGCATGCGCCAGTTCCTGGAGCGGGCAGGGGAGGCCGGTGTCAAGCTGGTGGAGTCGGACGGGCAGCGCCTGTCCAAGATGTGTGGCGGCCACGGGCACCAGGGCGTGGCTGCGCGGGTGCAGCCGATTGCGCAGGTGCATTCGCTGGACGAGCTGCTGGAAGACCTGGAGGCAGCCAATGCCGAGTTGCCGCCCGAGCAGCGCAACCAGCCCTTGATTCTGGTGCTGGACGGCGTGACCGACCCGCACAACCTGGGCGCTTGCCTGCGCGTGGCCGATGGTGCCGGAGCCCACGCGGTGATCGCCCCCAAGGACCATGCGGCGGGCATCAACGCCACGGTGGCCAAGGTGGCCAGCGGTGCAGCGGAGACGGTGCCGTATTTCATGGTGACCAATCTGGCGCGCACGCTCAACGAGCTCAAGGAGCGCAACATCTGGATCATTGGCACCAGCGATTCCGCCACCTCCACGCTCTACCAGACCGATTTGAAGGGGCCAGTGGCCCTGGTGCTGGGCGCCGAGGGCGCCGGCATGCGCCAACTGACGGCCAAGACCTGCGACGCGCTGGTGAGCATTCCCATGCGCGGTGCGGTGGAGAGCCTGAATGTGTCGGTGGCCAGTGGTGTCTGCCTGTACGAGGCCTTGCGCCAGCGCACGGTCTGACGGAGTTGCTTCATGGATGCTATTAATTTGAGAGCTATCTTGTCAGTATTGGCGAGGGCTAGCGTTGTTTTTCTCTTGGTATCGTGCACCCAGGAGCAGCAGAACAAGATCAGCCGTGATATCCAGAACTGGACCGGCACGAATGGCGTGCTGGAGTTTTATGCTGGCGACAAACTGGTGCGCCGCTTCATCAAGATCGACAAGCTGTCCACCGCCATGGGCACCGATGACAACAAGCCACGCGCCTACCGCTATGGCTACGGCGTGCTGGACGAAAACCTCAACATGCTGGTCGATCCGGGCGAGAAGAAGGTGTATTTCGAAGTCAGCGACTACGCGTCCAACTACGTGTTTTTCGAGAACCCCCGCTAGGCGGGCATGGCGTCCCGCGCAGTCGCCAGATCGTCCAGCAGCCGACGCGCATCTTTCAGGTCTGGCGTGTCCAGCCCTTGGGTAAACCACCCGTAGACACCGTCCAGCAACTGCCGCGCGGCAGCGGTTTTTCCTTGCTGGTGCCACAAGCGCGCTTGCGATGTGGCCGCGCGCAGTTCCAGGGACTTCGCGCCCTGTTGCCGGCTGATGGTCAGCGCCTGGCTGAAACAGGCCTCGGCAGCTCGCGCATCGGGCACGGCCAGTGCCAGCAGGCATTCGCCCTTGAGTCGCAGCGCCTCGCTTTCCAGAAAACGGTCGTCCTTGGTCTGCATCACCGCCAGTGCCTGACTCACCACGGTCAGCGTCTGCGTGGGCTGCCCCAGGTGCCAATGGGCGTCACCCAATAGCGCCAGAAAGAAGGCTTCCACGCTACTCATGGCCGCGCGCACCGATTCCACGCCCACCTGCAACGGCGCAATGCCGCCCGTATCACCGCGCATGGCCTGCGCCCAGCCCAGGAACGATGCACCGGACAACACCCACAGCGGGAATCCATTCTGTTGCGCCTGGTTCAGTGTCTCCTGCGCCCAATGGTGGGCGGCATCGGGCTGCCTGAGCCAGCGGTGCAGGTTCGCCAGGTGGGAGGTGGCGTAGCAGCGGCTATAGGGATGGTTGACTTCTCGCGCCAGGTCCAGCGTCCGCTCCCCCATGGCCAGCGCCTGGTCGGGCAGGCCTTGCAGCCACAGGACCCAGCTCAACTGCGCCCCTGCCGAGACGCAGATGTTTTCCCCCAGCTCGCGCACCATGGCGGCGTGGTGCGAGGGCTGGTAGATCGCCATGCCCCGCTCCTGGTGGCCCCGTGCCTGCCTGAGCCGGCCCGTCCACAGCAGGATGTTGCCCATGGCGTAATGCGCCTGTTGCTGCAGCAGCCTGTCTTGGCTTTGCTCGGCCAGCTGCATCAGTTTCTCCGCCAACGGCAGCGAATCGGCCAGTCGCGTCAACGAACTGGACACCAGCCATTTGCCCCACAGCGCCGTGAACAAGTCGGCGCTGTTGCCCGAGGCATCCGCCAAGTCCGCGGCGCGCGTGTATTCGATGCCGGCATCCACGGAGCCATAGCCCTGCGTGGCGATGCGCGTGGCGCCCAGGCTGATGCGCAAGGCGCATTCCAGGTGGTCGCGCTCGGTTGAGGGGGGCAGCGTTGCCAGCAATTGCAGGCCGGTGTTGCAGTGGCCCACTGCCTCTGCGTGGGCGGAGCCTAGGGCGGCACGCTGCGCGGCCTTGAGCCAGTAGTCGATGGACCGTTGCACTTCGCCGCCAGCAGCCAGGTGGCGCGCCACGCTTTCAGGGCGGGTCAAGACTCCGTCGGGAAAATCCGCCAGAAGGACGTGTGCAATCCGTTGATGCGCAAGCCTGCGTGCCGAGTAGGTTTGCGACTCATAGGCGGCCTCCTGAATCAGGGCGTGCTTGAATAGGCATGCCGAGGTGCCCGACATGCGTATCAACCCCGCGTCTTCCAGAACACTGAGGGCACTCGTCAGCGTGGTTGCATCGTTCGGACTGACCTTGCGCAGCACTTGCAGATCAAACTCGCGCCCCAGGGTGGCTGCCAGTTGCGCGGTCGCCTTGGCCTTGCCCATGCTGTCCATGCGGACCGCCAATAGATCGTGCAGCGTGGCGGGAATGCAGGCCTGGTCATCGGTCGCGGCAATCTTCACCATTTCCTCGGCGAACAGCGGCACTCCATCGGCACGCTCGACGATGCGGCGCAGAGTCGCCTGCGGGATGTCGTGGCGCAGGGACACGATCAAATCCTTTAGCGCGTTCTCGCCCAGGGGCCCCAGTTCCAGGGTGGTGGCAAGGCCTTCCTTCCAGGTTGGTGCAAAGTCGGGGCGTGCCGTGAGCACCGCGAGAATTCGGCTGTCGGGGGCTTGCTCGATAAAGCGGGTCAGCAACTCCAGCGTGGAGGGGTCCACCCAGTGCAAGTCTTCCACGGCGAGCAATACCGGTTGCCGTGCTGCCAGTTCCTGCAAGATGGCCAGCACCACGGTGATGGTCAACTCCTTCTGCTTGTGCGACGAGATGCCGGCATCTGGATAGCGTGCACCGAGCGGCAACGAGAGCAGTTGCGCCAGTAA
>JAVBYK010000531.1 GCA_030824095.1 bacterium | reverse complement strand
GCCATCCAGTTGTCGGCAGTGCGCCTGCTGGTGCTGGACGAGGCTGATCGCCTGCTGGACCTGGGCTTCAGCGAAGAACTGTCCAAGGTGCTGTCGCTGCTGCCACCGCGCCGCCAGAACCTGTTCTTTTCTGCCACGTTTCCGCCAGACGTCCAGGCGCTGGCCAAAGCCCTGCTGCGCGATCCGGCGCATCTGGCTCTGGCACCGAGCGATGAGCCCGCCAGTGTCATCACACAACGGGCCATTCTGGTGGATGCCAAGCAGCGCACCCAATTGCTGCGCCATCTGGTCAAGGACCTGGGCTGGAAGCGCGTGCTGGTCTTTGTCGCCACCAAATACGCCGCCGAGCTGGTGGCCGAAAAACTCTACAAGGCTGGTGTCTATGCCACCGCCTTCCACGGTGACCTGAGCCAGGGCGCACGCAAGCAGGTGCTGGCCGAATTCAAGAATGAACAGTGGGAAGTGGTGATCACCACCGATCTGGCTTCACGCGGCATCGACATTGTGAAATTGCCGGTGGTGGTGAACTACGACCTGCCCCGCTCTGCCGTCGATTACGTGCACCGCATCGGGCGCACCGGCCGCGCCACGGAACCGGGTCTGGCGGTGAGCTTTGTCAGCGCCGATACGTTGGCGCACTTCCGCCTGATTGAGAAACGCCAGGGGATGCAATTGCCGCTGGAGCAGATTGCCGGTTTTGAGCCTTCTGAGAGCGCCACGCCAGTGGCCACTCCGGTTGCACCCGGGAATGGCGGCATCAAGGGCAAGCGCCCCAGCAAAAAGGACAAACTGCGCGCCGCAGCCGCCCGAAACGGGTCTGCCTGACGCCTATTCAGCGGCGGGACGCTGCTGGCGGTGCCCGTGGGAAGCCAGGATTTCCACGTAAAACTGGCTGCCGCCCTCCTTGGCGATTCCGTCCATGAGTCCGGTGAGTGTGGCCAGGTGCGCCACCACGGCCTGTTCCTCGGTGGCCCCAAAGCGGCAGTCAAAGTCCCAGAAGTCCACGCCTTCCGGCAGTTCACGGCGCCGCTCCCGCTTCACGTATTTGCGAACCTCGTTCTTGATGGCTTCGAGCACGCGGTCGCGGTTTTTACCTTCGATATCCAGTTTGAATGTTTTTTTCATGCCGCGATTATGCTGCGCCACCCCATGCGGCCCGTTATCCGGCACACTCAGCACCCATGCACACCACCCACGCCACGCCCAGCAAAGAACAGATCGCCCTGCTGCCCCCGTTTGAGCGCCTGGGCATGAACCGCATTGTTCTGGTGTCCACGGTCGACGAGGCCACACGCGCCATCGACACACTGAGCACCGCCAGGGTCTGGGGATTTGATACCGAATCCAAGCCAACCTTCTTCAAGGACCAGGTGTCCGAAGGACCCCATATCGTTCAATTGGCCACAGCCGATCGCGCCTGGGTCTTCCAACTGCACGACATGGCCTGCCGCACACTGGTGGCGGAACTGCTGGCAACCCGGGGCATCACCAAGGCCGGGTTTGGCCTGGGTGACGACCGCAAGCGGATCGTTGCCAAACTGGGCGTGGAGCCCGCCAATGTGCTGGAACTCAACACCATCTTTCGCGAGCGCGGCTACCGCAAGGACATGGGGGTCAAGGGCGCAGTGGCCGTCCTGTTCAACCAGCGCTTCATCAAATCCAAGAAAGCCGCCACCTCCAACTGGGCCCACCCGCAGCTCACAGAGGCCCAGCTGGTCTATGCGGCCAATGACGCCTACGCCGCCTTGCGCGTATTCGAAGCCCTGCAACTGGGCTGACTAGAACTTGCCCGGTATGTGGAAGTTGAGCAGGCGTGTGGCAATGAAGGTTTCCACCAGGAAACACAGCAGGGCCAACAGAAAGCACACCACCCCGCCCATGAAGCCGCCCACCGCCCAGCGGCTGATCTGAAAGCCCGTGGTTTCGCCGACAAACAGCACGATGATGGTCAGGCCAATCAAAAAGCTGCACAGGGTCAGCAGCGCAATGCCGCCATTGGCCAGTCGACCGCGCTGGCGCAGTTCGGACAGTTCCCGGTTGGCCTGCTTGAGAAACTCCGGATCAGTCGATGCACGCGCCCGGTCCTCCACCAGGCGGGCCCGGTCGATGATGCGGGCCAGGCGCCCGGCGATGGCACCGATCATTCCCGACACTGCCGTCAACAGGAACACCGGCGCAACCGCCAGTTGAATGCCGTGGGTCACGGCGTCCGCATCCAGGATCATGGCGACGCCTCCAGCTCTTCGTAGTAATGAAATGCATGGCAGCTGGCGGCCCAGTGTGCATTCGTGGTCTTGCGCGCGCCCAGCCCAACCACCTGCCGCCCCGCTGCCCGGATGCGCTGGGCCAGCGGCATGTAGTCACTGTCACCGCTCACCACCATGACCGTCCCAATGTGGGGAAAGCGCGCCAGATCGTCGGCAGCGTCCAGGCACAGGCGGATGTCCGCACCGTTCTTGGCACCACCCCCGGGTGGAAACAGCTGGACCAGCTCCATAGCGTGGTGCAACAGGGCATCGCGGTAGCGGCCAAAGTACTGCCAGTTGCAATAGGCCCGGTTGATGGCGACAGGCCCGAGGGAGGCAGCCAGATCGACGATGGCCTGGATGTTGACCAGCGGGTCCTGCACCTTGAAGCGGTTGTCCTGCTTGCTGTAGGAGCCTTCCAGCCGGGTCTCGCACAGCGCGGCGTGGAGGTTCTCAAAATCCCAGTACAGGGCTACGGCGGGTGGATGGGTCCGGTCAATCAGGTGCATGGTGTCTCACTGCTAAGGCTGCATGGTACCTGGAGGTCAGCCGCGGCATCAGCCCCCGGCACGCTTGACCGTATACCCCTGCGCCTTGAGCAACTGCATGACGCGCTCGCAATGGTCGCCCTGCACCTCGATCACACCATCCTTGACGGTGCCGCCCGTTCCGCAGGCAGTCTTGAGCTGTTTGCCCAGCTCGCCGAGTGCGCTGGCATCCAGCAGAGCGCCCTTGACCACCGTCACGGCCTTGCCGCCACGCCCCTTGGTCTCGCGGGATACCCGCACCACCCCGTCGCCCGTGGGCGCTGCCGGCGCCTTGCACTGGCACTGGGCAACCGGCTGGCGGCAGGTTGGGCACATGCGGCCGGCGTCGGTGGAATACACCAGACCACCCAGCGCGGCCAGTCCCGATGCACGTTGTTTGCCGGACGCCATGTTCACTCAAACGCGGTGGTGGATTTGACACGGCTGCGCAGCTCGAACTTCTGGATCTTGCCGGTCGATGTCTTGGGAATGGGCTCAAAGCGGATGTCACGCGGCACCTTGTAGCCGGCCAGCAGTTCCTTGCAGTGCGCCACCAGCTCGGCGGCGGTCACCTCGGCACCGGCGCGCAGTTCCACATACGCCACCGGTGTCTCACCCCACTTGTCATCGGGCTTGGCCACCACGGCACAGGACACCACCGCCGGGTGGCGGTACAGCGCGTCCTCGACTTCGAGAGAGCTGATGTTCTCGCCGCCGGAGATGATGACGTCCTTGCTGCGGTCCTTGATCTTCACGTAACGGTCCGGCTCCATGACCGCCAGATCGCCGGTGTGGAACCAGCCGCCGTCAAAGGCAGCAGCCGTCGCCGTCGGGTTCTTCAGATACCCCTTCATGACGATGTTGCCGCGGAACATGATCTCGCCCATGGTGGCACCGTCTGCCGGGGTCTCGGCCATGGTTTGTGCGTCCATTACGGTCATGCCTTCCTGCAGCGGGTAGCGCACGCCCTGGCGACCGTTCAGGCGGGTCTGCTCGGACAAACTCTGCTCGCCCCAGGTCGGGCGCTTGACGGCCACGGCGGCGGGGCCATAGACCTCGGTCAAACCATACACGTGGGTGATGTCAAAACCGAGCTTGGCCATGCCCTCGATCATGGAGGCCGGTGGCGCGGCGCCCGCCACCATGCCACGCACCTTCTGGCGGATGCCTTCGCGCTGCTCAGGCGGCGCGGCAATCAGCAGGTTGTGGACGATGGGGGCGGCGCAGTAGTGGTCCACACCATGGGTGCGCATCGCCTCCAGAATGGACTGGGCGTCCACCTTGCGCAGGCACACCTGCGTGCCGCCCAGCATGGCCACGGTCCAGGCAAAACACCATCCATTGCAGTGGAACAGCGGCAGCGTCCACAGGTAGGTGGGAAAGTGCGGCATGGTCCAGGTGGCGGCATTGCAGACCGCATTCAGATACGCACCCCGGTGGTGGGTGACCACGCCCTTGGGGTCGCCGGTGGTGCCCGAGGTGTAGCTCACGGCGATGGCATCCCACTCATCGGCGGGGCCATCCAGGCGCGCCAGGGGTTCGTTGGCAGCCAGCAGGGCCTCGTATTCCAGGCTCCCAAGAGTCTGCCCGGCGCCGGTGTATTCGCTGTCGCAAACGTCAATCACGATGACTTCACGCCCGTGTTCGTTGCGCAGCAGGGCCAGCGCCTCGCGCATGACCGGCGCGTATTCACGGTCGGTGATCAGCACCTGGGCCTCGCAGTGGTTCATCTGCCAGGCCAGCAAATGGGCGTCCAGCCGGGTGTTCAGGGTGTTGAGCACTGCATTGATGGCCGGCACCGCATAGTGGGCCTCGATCATCTCCGGTGTATTGGGCAGCATGACGCTGACGGTTCCGCCGCGCTGCACGCCCAGCGCGCGCAGGGCCGCAGCCAGCCGGGCCGAGCGGTCCCGCGTCTGCGACCAGGTGTAGCGCCGTGCGCCATGCACCACGGCGGTCAGGTCACCAAAGACCTCGGCACTGCGCTCCACAAAGCCCACCGGCGATAGCGCCACGTAGTTGGCCGGGTTCTTGTCCAGATGCTGATCAAAGATGGTATTCACGCTGACTCCTGTTGCTTGCATATGCTGCCCCGGTTTTAACATGGCGCGCCACTGCTGGACTGGCAGTTTCCTTGCATCCGGCGCGCTATGCTCTCCCCTTTTGCAAGGAGCACAGGAGACCGCATGACCGCATCGCTTTTTCCACTGGGTTGGCAGCATTACCTGCTGGGGGGCCTATTGATTGGTGCCGGGGTCAGCCTGCTGTACCTGATGACCGGTTGGGTCGGTGGCATGAGCACCGTGTTCAGCAGCACCTGGTCGTATCTGTCGCGCCTGTCCTTTTTCCAGCAGGCCCGCTTTGTCGATACACGCGCATGGCGCCTGGTCTTTGCGGCGGGGCTGGTGGTGGGCGCCGCCATCTGGTGGTTTGCGCTCGGCCCGCAAGGCGGCCTGCACACCACCGTGCCGTTGTGGCAATTGGGGGTTGGCGGCGTACTGGTGGGTTTTGGCGCCCGCCTGTCCAATGGCTGCACCTCCGGCCACGGCATCTGCGGACTGAGTTCGCTGCAGATGCCATCCCTGATGGCCGTGCTGACCTTCATGGCCACCGGTTTTGCCACGGCCAATGCCGTACTGTTGCTGGGAGCCCGTTGATGTCTTTGTCCCAATTCTTTGCCGTGCTGGTCAGTGGTGCCCTGTTTGGCTTTGGCCTGGCAGTTTCCACCATGGTCTCGCCCGAGGTGGTGCTCAGTTTCCTGCGCTTCCAGGACTTTGGACTGATGCTGGTCATGGGCGGCGCCGTATGCGTGACCGTGCTGGCCTACCAGTTGGCACCCCGGTTGATGAAGCGCCCGCTGGTCGGCGGCCACTTTGCCCATCGTCCCTCGGTGCTGGACCGCGACACCCTGGTCGGCGCCGCGATCTTTGGCATCGGCTGGGGCGTGTGCGGCGTGTGTCCGGGCCCGGCCATTGCCGGTCTGGGCACGGGCAACTGGTCCCTGCTGGTGGCTCTGGCCGGCATTGCGCTGGGTGCCTACGCCCAGGGCTGGCTGGCCGAACGGCCCAAAAACGCGCCGTAATCAAACCTCCTACACCGAAGCCGGGCGAGGCGCGAATTTCCGCAGCATGGTCCGGCACAGTGCGTGGGCCTGATCAAACTGCAGGCCCTGCACGGCTATCTCCAGGTCGGCAAGATGTTCGGCGCCCACGGCAGCCAGGGCCGGCCGAATTTCCGCAAAATGTTGCAAGGCCTGCAGGTCTGAGGCCTGCAGCAACACTGCCAACCCCGTCAACGCGGCGTGGACACCGGGCCCATCCGTCGCAACAGACGGAACAACGGCGCCGGCACTGGCGTCCGCATCCAGCGCTGCGATGGCATCTACGATGGCTGATCGGGCGGCATCGACTGCGCCCTGCAGCGCCGCCAGTGGCTCCGCCACATCGCCAGCAGGTGGTGGCTTGCGGCAGCGTTGCTCCAGCGCGGCGGCAGCATCGGCCAGCCGATTGGCTCCCAGCATGGCGGCACTGCCCTTGAGCGTGTGCAAGTGCCGCGCCGCTTGCGAATGGTCCGACGCCACCAAAGACTCCAATTCCTGCAGCAGTGCCGGCAAGTCGGCAGCGAACTCACGCACGGCACGCACATACAGCGACCGCATCCCCCCCATGCGGGCCAGTGCGGAAGCCACATCCAGCACCGCAGGTGGTGTACCGGGCGCTGCGCCTGGCAGCGCGGCATCGGGAGTGTCAGATACCGCGTCGGAGGGCGCCATGCGCGGCACCCACCGCAACAGCAAGGCCACCAGATGGTTCAAGTCAAAGGGCTTGCCCACATGGTCATTCATGCCGGCGGCCAGGCAGGCCTCGCGGTCGGAGGCCATCGCATTGGCGGTCATGGCAATCACTGGCAGATCTTGTGGACCCCAACGCTGGCGGATGAGACGGGTGGCATCGTAGCCGTCCAGCACCGGCATCTGGATGTCCATCAACACTGCATCGAACGGAGGCTGGGCGGCGGCCACGGCATCTACGCCCAGTTGCCCATTGGCGGCCACTGACACCAACGCCCCTTCGGACGCCAGTAGTTCCTGGGCCACTTGCTGGTTGATGGGGTTGTCTTCCACCAGCAGCAGGCGCATGCCTTTCAGGCGCTGCCGGTGCAGGCCTCGCGTGGCAGGGCGCCGCGCAGCGTCTGCCCCGGCAGCCTCGTTCGGGATGTTGGCTGCCAGTGGCAATACGAGGGTGAAGTGGAAGGTACTGCCCTGCCCCAACACGCTGTCGAGTTGCAGGTCGCCTCCCATCAGGCCCACCAGACGCTGGCTGATGGCCAGGCCCAGGCCGGTGCCGCCAAAGCGCCGGGTGGTGGAGGCCTCGGCCTGGGAAAAGCCCGAAAAAATATGGTCCCGGTTTTCCGGCGCGATGCCAATGCCGGAATCCTGCACCGAAAACACCACCCGTGCCGCCTGCCCCTGCACGTCCAGCAGGCGCAAGGCGATCACCACCCGCCCCTGCGAGGTGAACTTGACCGCATTGCCCCCCAGGTTGAGCAGCACCTGGTGCAGGCGCATGGCATCGCCCACCAGCACCGGCGGCAGGGCCGGGTCCAGTTCGAACACCAGCCCCAAGTTCTTGGCACCCACATTGGCGGACAAAATGACCGACAGGTCACGCACCAGCTGTTCCGGGCGAAACGGCTGCGGGTCGAGCGACATCTTGCCGGCTTCGACCTTGGAAAAGTCCAGGATGTCGTTGAGCAGCCCCAGCAGGGAACGGGCCGCACCCTCGGCCTTGCTGGCGTAGTCCCACTGGCGGGTGCTCAGATCGGTGCGCTGCAGCAGCTTGAGCATGCCCAGGATGGCATTCATCGGCGTGCGGATCTCGTGGCTCATATTGGCCAGGAACTGGCTCTTGGCCACGCTATTGGCTTCGGCCTGGTCACGGGCCTTGGCCAGCTCGGTCTGCAGGCGCGCACTCACCGTGAGCGTGATCATGATGGCCATCCAGACATTGAACAGGATGGCCCAGAAATACGGCGCCACCAGAAGCGCGCTGGTCGAGCTGAGGTAGGTGGCGGCACTGGAAGTCTGGGACGCCGGAAACAAACGCCCCAAAAACAGCACCACGCCCGAAAGGTAAACCAGCACGGTGATGCGGTTGGCAATGCGCAGCGGGCTCGGTCCGATGCCGCGGTCGTAGCGCCAGAAGGCCATGCCGGTCAGCAACTGCAACGGAACGAGAACCAGTGAAACGATCAGGATGCGGGCAAACAAACTGGGCTGCACCGCGGTGAACCAGGAGAGCCCCAGGAACGCAAACACGGCAAACAGCCAGATGGTGCGCCCGGGCGGCGGCAGGCGCACCATGCCGCGCGAGCCCTTGTACATGAAGATGAAGGCCAGCGTCAGTAGCGTGTTGGCAACCGCCGCTGACACCAGATCGGGCAGGACGCCGCGCAGGCCCACCAGCAGGGTGCTCAACGCCGCTGCCCCCGCCCCCAGCGCCCAGTCACGCAGATGGCGTTCCTTGGGCACCAGATGCGCCACCGTGAGCGACGCAAAGGCAAACACCAGCGAACTCACGGCCGTGATGATCGAAAGGGTGCGGATGTCAAAGTTCACGGTCAAACCCGGGCGGAGAGATTGTTGGGGGGCGCCGGACCATTCTACGCAGCACGCCAACAGCACGCTGACGCCCGCCCCAGCCGATGACTAATGGTCAAATAGGGTCTTGGCCCTCGTCATTATTGCCTTTAGCGCTACTTTATTGATAGCAAAATGAGTGGAAACCCTGCTCAACTTCGCCCCGGAACCGGCACCTTGCCCCCCAGGTGCATGCCCGAGTCCAGCAGCACCAGCTCCCCGGTCACGGTACGCGCGCCGTCAACCAGCCAGACCACCGCCTCGGCGACATCCTCGGGCGTGCAGGCACGCGCCAGCGGCGTGGTCCGCTCGTAGACCGACTTGACCTTCTCGTAGCCCTCCTGTCCGATGCCGTCGACAAACCAGCGCGACGTGATCAGGCCTGGACACACTGCGTTGACCCGGATCTCCGGCGCCAGCGCCCGTGCTAGGTGCAGCGTCATCGCGTTGATGGCACCCTTGGACGCGACATAGGGCACGGATGACCCGATGCCCAGCGCCCCGGCAATGGACGAAACGTTGACGATGCTCCCCGACGCACTGGTTTTGAGATGCGGCACGCAAGCCCGCACCATCTGGAAGGCGCCCACGGTGTTGACGCCCAGGATGTGCTGGAAGGTCTGGGCATCCAGCGCATCCCAGTTGGACGAACCGGCAAACGAGGTGATGCCTGCATTGTTGACGAGGGCATCCACCCGGCCCCAGCGGGCGACGGTTGCCTGCACCATGGCGCGGCAGGCCGCGTCGTCGGCCACGTCGGCACGCACCAACAGCGTGTCGGCACCCGCGGTCTGGCAGGCGGCCTGCGAGGTGAGCGCTTCGGCTTCGCTGCGGGAATAGTTGATCACCAGGTTGTAGCCGCGCCCTGCCAGCAACAGCGCCGTGGCGGCGCCGACACCGGTGGCCGAGCCGGTCACGATGGCCACTTTGCGTTCAGTCATGAGGTCTCCTGGGGTTGTTTTTGCGATTGTCCGGCCTCTGGGCAGGGCGGGCCGGAACCGGTGTACAGTTTCGCCCACGTTCAACCCACGAGGTTTACCTTATGTCCACGATTCGCATCCTGTCTTCATCGGTACTCGCCCTTGCACTGCTGGCACAACCGGCATTCGCACAAAACAAGGCGGCCATCGGCAAGTCCGTTACCGAGTTCCACAAACTGTCCGAAGGACTGGCCAACAGCCTGGCCGATCTGTCCAAGCGCGCCGGCACCGCGTCGCCCAACGACAAGGACATGCTCAACCGGGTCACCAACCAGCTGGCGCTGGTGGATGTCACCGCCGACGGCGTGTTGGCACTGGGCGTGGTAGCGGCGGAAGTGCGCGACGCCGGCGACCTGGCGATTGCCAAGAAACACCTGGCCACCCGCTGCACGGCGCTCAAATCCATGGCGGACGCCACTGGCAAATATGTGGGCAGCCTGGCCAGCAACATCGCCGCCGTGGCCACGGCGGCCGAGGTCAACAAATCGCGCGATCTGGTGGTGCAAATGGGGCAAAGCGCTCTGTGCAATCCGGTAGCGGGCAAGAACTGATCCCTGCCCAGCACAACATCACCCGAATGAAGGAAAACCAAACCATGCGAACTGTTCGATTGAGTGCCGTATTGGCATGCGCATTGATGGCCGGTCTGGCGGGCGCGCAAACCGCTCCCGCACCGGCAACGGCAGCCTCGGCCCCCGCGGGCCCGGCCATCCGTGCCGAACTGCGTGCCGCACTGCTGGACGCACAAAACCTGCTGAACGAAAAGAAGTTTGGCCCTGCCAAGGAGAAGATCCAGGCCGCCAATGCATTTGCCGACAAGAGCCCCTATGAAAGCTTCATCACCGCACGCGTAGGGCTGGCGGTGGCCATTGCCGAGGACGATGCCGCGACCGCAACCAAACTGCTGGAACAGGTGCTGCAGTTCAACGCCAGCGGCGCCTGGCTCACCACCGCGGAAACGCTGCCCCTGATGCAGGCCGTGGGCGTGGCCCATTACCGGATCAAGGATTACGCCCAGGCCGCAAGCTGGATGGAGCGCAACATCCAGGTCGGTGGCACTGAGCAGTCGGTCAAGGAAGCCCGCATCCAGTCCTACCTGCTGGCCGGCAATCTGGCGCGCGGCAGTGAATTACTGGCTGAGGAGGTTGCTGCTGCCGAACAAGCCAAGCGTGCGCCCAAGCAGGCTCACCTGGAGATGCTGGCGCAGGCCCGTACCAGCCTGAAAGACACGACGGGCTCCACCAAGGCCCTGGAAAAGCTGGTGCAGTACTACCCCAGCAAGGACCACTGGCGCGACCTGATCAACCGGCTGTGGAGCCGCTCGGACCTGTCCAGCCGGCTGCAGCTGGACGTGTTCCGCCTGGCGTTCTTCACCAGCACACCCGAAGAGGCCAGCGACTACGGCGAATACATCGACTTTGCGCAAAAGGCCGGCTATTCGGCCGAAGCCCTGCGCATCTACGACCTGGGCGCCAGCGCCGGCCTGCTGGGCAGCAGCGACGCCCACAAGAAGCAACGCGCCAAACTCGCCCAGGAAGTGGAGCAGGACCGCAAGACACTGGCCGCTGATACCGCCAGTGCGCTGAAAAAGCCCGACGGCTTTGCGCTGTTCAACATCGGCATGAACCAGATCGGCATGCAGCAGTTTGACAAGGGCCTGGAGCTGATGGAAAAAGCCATCGCCAAGGGCGTACCCAAACGGCCCGAGGACGCCCGTCTGCGTCTGGCCGTGGCCTATGCCCAGGCTGGCCAGACCGACAAGGCGCTGCAAACCTTTGCCACCGTATCCGGCCCCGAAGGCCTGGACGACCTGGTGCGCTACTGGACCTGGGCCATTCGCAAGCCCTGACGATGGGGGGTGTACGCAAACGGCTGCTGGCCGTGGGACTGGCCCTGCTGCTGGGCGGCTGCGCCTCGCTGGTGCCGCCGCCCAAGCCGGCCGAGCCGCTGGACACCGTCAACACCCAATACGGCTACCGGTTCTCCAACCTGCCGCCCGGGCCTGACAACAGCGATGGCCTGTTCATGGTGGTATCTTTTTCGGGTGGTGGCACGCGCTCGGCCGCGCTGGCCTATGGCGTGCTGCACAAGCTGCGCAGCACCACCATCGCATGGGACGGCAAACAGCGGCGCCTGCTCGACGAGATCGACATCATCAACTCGGTCTCCGGTGGCAGCTATGCCGCGGCCTACTACGGCCTGCATGGTGACCACTTCTTCCACGAGTTTCCCGACCGCTTCCTGAACGCCGACTTCCAGACCGAGCTGTGGGACCGCTATGTGTCGGTCAACGGCATGACCCAGGTGCTGGGCTGGTCCAGCAACGACCGGGTGGACCTGCTCAGTGCCATCGTCGAGCGGCGCCTGTTTGCCGGCAAGACCTA
>JAVBYK010000501.1 GCA_030824095.1 bacterium | reverse complement strand
CGCATATAGGGCCGCGAGAAGATGGCCGTGGTCAGGCTGACAAAGGCGGTGAGCGTGACCAGAAAGACGTTCAGCGGGTCGATGTAGAACTGCTGGTCCCACAGCAACTCGGGCCCGTGGTCGATGGTATGGTTGGTCAGAAAACACGCGGCCAGGAAGGTCCCCAGGCTGAAGGCCACGTTCACATCGCGCGCCCACAGGCGGTGCCCGTAGAACGCCAGCGCCAGCCCGCCCAGCAGCGGGATGCCCAGAACAAAAACCAAAGCGCTCACGGGATGGTCCTCATGCCGAGTCGTCCTTCAGCGTTTCCAGGTTGTGGATGTCCAGGCTGTCGAACTTCTCGCGGATCTGGAACATGAACACCCCCAGGATCAGCACCCCCACCAGCACGTCCAGCGCAATGCCAAACTCCACGATCATCGGCATGCCGTTGGTCACCGTGGTGGCGGCGAAGATCAGCCCGTTCTCCATGGACAAAAAGCCGATGACCTGGGGCACAGCCTTGGAGCGGGTGATCATCATCATGAAGGACAGCAGCACACAGGCCAGCGCAATGCCCAGCGAGCCCCCCGCAATCGAATCCGACAGGCGCGACACCGGCAGGGCCAGGCTGAAGGAAAAAATCACCAGCGCAATGCCGACCAGCATGGTGGTGGGTATGTTCAGCAGCGTCTCCACGTCCCAGCGCACATTGAGTTTGCGGATCAGGCGGTGCAGCATCCACGGAATGAAGAGGACCTTGAGCACCAGGGTCAACGCGCCGGAGACATACAGGTCGGGCTGGTGCGTCACATAGCCCAACAGGAACGAGGCCGCCACCAGGGCCGCGCCCTGGATGGCAAACAGGTTGATCAGCGAGACGATGCGCCGCTGCGAAATCATCGCAAACGACAGCAACAGGATCAGCGTTGCGAACAGGTTGATGAACTGGGGGGCAAATGCGTTCATCCCACCCCCAGCAATACGTTCACCAGCAGGCCAATCACCGCCAGCAAAAAGGCCGTGCCCAGGAACTCCGGCACGCGGAAGATGCGCATCTTGGCGCTGGCGGTTTCGATCAACGCCATCGCCATGCCACCCAGCGCCAGCTTGAAGACCAGCACCGGCAGCGCCAGCAGCATGGCCAGCGGTGTGCCAGCCTCGGCCACGCCCCACGGGAAGAACAGCGCCAGGCCGATGCAGGAGTAGGCAAACAGCTTCAGGCTGGCGGCCCACTCCAGCAGGGCGAGGTGGCGGGCCGAGTACTCCAGGATCAGCGCCTCGTGGATCATGGTCAGCTCCAGGTGCGTGTCCGGGTTGTCCACCGGCACGCGCGCGTTCTCGGCCAGCGACACCATCGTGAAGGCCACGCCGGCCAGCAGCATGCTGGGGTAGATGGCCAACTCGCGGTTGGCCAGGGTTTCCACGATGACGGTCAGCGAGGTCGAGCGCGTGATCATCGACGCGCAGAACAGCACCATCAGCAGGGCCGGCTCGGCCAGGAAACCCACCAGCATTTCGCGCCGGGCCCCCAGGCTGCCAAACGCGGTGCCAATATCCATGGCGGCCAGGGAGATGAAGACCCGTGCCAGCGCAAACAGCCCCACCAGCGCAATCGCATCCGCAGCGGGCGACAGGGGCAGGTCGGTGGACAGCGTTGGAATGATGGCGCAGGCCAGCAGCATGCAGCCAAATTTGACATAGGGCGCCATGCGGAACAACTGCGAGGCGTGCTCGGCCACCAGAGACTCTTTTTGGAACAGCTTGTGCAGCATGCGGTAGGGCTGCAACACGCCCGGTGCCGACTTGTTCTGCAGCCAGTGGCGCCACTGGTTGACCCAGCCGGTGAGCAGCGGCGCCAGCAGCAAAGCCGTAATCAGCGCCAGCAGTTGGGACAACACTCCCATGGCACTCATGGTGCTGCCTCCGCGCTACGCACTGCGGTGCGAGCTTGCTGGGGAATGGCCCGGCGCGCGCTCATCGCTTCACCACCAGCAAGACCACGATCAGCGTCACAAAGCTGTACATCAGGTACACGGCAATGCGCCCCTGTTGCAGCAGCCCCACCAGCCGGGACACCCACTCCACCAGCCGCACCAGCGGCAGGTACAGCCAATACCACAGCGGATCTTCCACCTGCACCTTGTAGCTGGGCTGGGCATCAAAGGCGGTGGGCAGATGCCGGTCTATGCGGAAGAACGGCTCAAAGATCTGGCGAATGGGCTGGCCAAAGCCTTCGGCCGAGTCTTGCATGCGGGCGGTCTGCCAGGGGTGGCCACAGTCCCACGGCGGCACGCGGCGCATGCGACCATGGTAGAGCTTGCGCACCAGCAGAAAGGTCAAACCGAACGTGGTCAAGACGCCCAACAGGAAGATGGCCGGCGCATAGCTGGCGCGGTCCATGTGCACCGGCACCAACAGCCAGCCGTTGTCCGCCACGGTGTGGGCCAGGCCGGCCTGCACCAGCAACTTGGTCACCGGGTCCATCACCGCGATCACCTGGTTGGGAAACAGCCCCAGCATCACGCACCCCACCGCCAGCCACAGCATGCCCAGGCGCTCCCACAGCCCGGCGTCGTGCGCGTTCGCCAGCTTCTCGTCGCGCGGCTGACCCAGAAAGATCACGCCAAAATACTTGACCATGGTGTAGCCCGACAGCGCCGCAATCAGCGCAATCATCGCAGCCATCACGGGTACCAGCATGTCCAGAAAGGAACTGGGCAGCCCGGTGGTGAACAGAAAACTCTGCAGCAGCAACCACTCGGCCACAAAGCCACCAAAGGGGGGCAGGCCGGCGCAGGACAGCACGCCGATCAGCGTGGGCCAGGCCACCCAGGGCATGAAGCGCATCAGCCCACCGAGCTTGCCCAGGCTGCGCTCGCCGGTGGCATGCAACACGGCGCCGGTGCTGCAAAACAGCAGGCTCTTGAAGAAGGCGTGGCTGATGGTGTGGTACAGCGCCGCCGTCAGCGCCAGTGCGGAATACGCCTGCATGCCGTAGGACGCGAACAGCATGGACAGGCCCAGGCCGGCGCAGATCAGGCCGATGTTCTCGATCGACGAATAGGCCAGCAGGCGCTTCATCTCGACCTGCACCGTGGAGAACACGACGCCGAACAGGGCGCTGGCCAGCCCCACCGCCATCAGCAACACGCCCCACCACCAGATGCGGGTCTGCAGCAGGTCAAACCCCACCCGCAAAATGCCATACAGCGCGATCTTGAGCATGACGCCGCTCATCAACGCCGAGAACGGCGACGGCGCCGCTGGGTGCGCCTCTGGCAGCCAGGCATGCAGCGGCAACAATCCGGCCTTGGCGCCAAAGCCGAACACGGCCAGGCAGAAAGCCACCGAACCCCAGAACGGCGTCAGGTGCTGGGAGCGCATATTGGCAAAGGTGTAGTCACCGGTATTGGCCTGCAACAGGCCAAAGCACAGCAGAATGCCCAGGGCGCCGATGTGCGCGACCAGCATGTACAGGTAGCCGGCGCGGCGAATTTCGGGAATGCGGTGGTTGGCCATGACCAGGAAGAACGAGGAAAACGCCATGGTCTCCCAGACCACCATGAACACATAGGCATCGTCGGCCAGAACCACCAGCGCAATGCTGGCCAGGAACACGTGGTATTCGAGGCAAATCAGGCCCGGCGGGGTGCCCTCGCCCTTGCGGAAGTAACCTGCGGCAAAGGTGGACACACCGGCAGAAACGCCACCAATCAGCAACAGGAAAAAGCTTGAGAGGCTGTCCAGCCGCAAATGGAACGGGAGTTGGGGCAGGCCCAGCGGCAGCACGGCCACCTCGGGGTCGGCAAAGGCTGCGCTCAACGCCACAGCCATCAGCACAATCGAAAAGAAGGCCCCCAGCGGGAACAGCACCGTGGCAACAAAGCGGAAGCGCCGCAGCGCCATCACCCCAGCAGCACCGATCAGCAGCCAAACCAGTACCACCACCAGCACCCAATCCAGATGCAGCCATGTGGCAGGATGAGCGAAACTGTGCATGCGTCCTTAGAGGGGTCAATTGCTGAGGGAGATCGTCCAATACTACACCCATCAATCCGGCCCAAAGTGCCGACGTTAGACGGCTAAAATACGCGCCAGAGGTACCCCATGAACTTATTCCGCCGCCCCGACTACAAGTCCGACACAACCCTGTTCATTGAGCAGCTCAAGGAAACCAAGCCGACCCTGGCAGCCGAACAACGCACGGGTTTGTCCCTGCTGTGGAACCGAATCGTAGACCGCGACGCCTGGAAGGGTTTTCGCAGCGCCAAGGTTGCGCAAAAGCCCTACGTCTACCAGACCAATAACAAGTAAGAGCCCAATCTGGCTCTAGCCCTCGCCAATATTGCGCGGGAAGCTATTGTTTCGATAGCATTGCCATGACGCAATCCTCCACCCCCGTGGATCAGCCCGGCCCCAGCACGCCCATCCCTTCGGCCATGCCGGATGTGGTGGACCATGTGGCCGTGGCCCGCCTGTATGGTGAACCGCTGTTCGCCATGCCGCAGGACCTGTACATCCCGCCGGACGCGCTGGAGGTATTCCTCGAAGCCTTTGAAGGCCCGCTGGACCTGCTGCTGTACCTGATCCGCAAGCAGAACTTCAACATCCTGGACATCCCCATGGCGGCCGTGACGCGCCAGTACATGGTGTATGTGGACCAGATCCGCAAACGCAATCTGGAGCTGGCGGCCGAGTACCTGTTGATGGCGGCCATGCTGATCGAGATCAAGTCGCGCATGCTGCTGCCGCCCAAGAAGGTGGCCGAAGGCCAGGAAGCGGAAGACCCGCGCGCCGAGCTGGTGCGCCGCCTGATTGAATACGAGCAGATGAAGCTGGCCGCCGCCCGCCTGAACGCGCTGCCGCAGTTTGGCCGCGACTTCCTGAAGGCCGAGATCACCATCGAGCAGTCCCTGGCACCGCGCTTTCCCGACGTGCACCTGGTCGATCTGCAGGAGGCCTGGCGCGACATTCTGAAGCGCGCCAAGCTGGTCCAGCACCACAAGATCACGCGTGAGGAGTTGTCGGTGCGCGAACACATGGGCATGGTGCTCAAGCGCCTGCAGGGGCAGCGCTTTGTCGGCTTTGAAGACCTGTTCGACCCGGCCAGCGGTGCACCGGTGCTGGTCGTGACATTTATCGCACTCCTGGAGCTGGCCAAGGAAACCCTGATCGAAATCACCCAGGCCGAAGCCTTTGCACCGATCTACGTGCGCCTGGCCTATTCCCCCACCTGATTTCATTCCCAAATCCTCCCTGTCGTTGTTGTCGCGCCTGGTCGTGCTAAAGCACTGCCTGCGGCCCGACGCCTAGACAGGAATGATTTGAAAATGAAATGGGCTTTAGATACGGTTAGTATTCGCCCGGCTTCGCCCAAAACCCTGTAATTGGAGTTCGACCATGACACAGCCAACCGACAGCACCGCAGCAGCCCTGCACGCCACCCCGTACGGCACTCTGCCCCCGGCGTCCCCCATGCCCAGCCGCAAGCCCATCAGCCTGCCGCGCATTCTGGAGATGCGCACCCGCGGCGAAAAGATCACCATGATCACTGCCTACGACGCCACCTTTGCCGCCGTGGCCGATGCCGCCGGCATCGACAGCATTCTGGTCGGAGACTCCCTGGGCATGGTCAGCCAGGGCCTCCACACCACGGTGGGCGTGTCGCTGGAGCACATGCGCTACCACACCGAAATGGTGGCACGCGGTCTGCGTCGGGCCCAGGGCACGGCCTGGCTGATCAGCGACCTGCCGTTTGGCTCCTACCAGGAATCCAAGGAACAGGCGATTCGCAACGCATCGGTACTGATGCAGGCCGGCGCCCACATGATCAAGTTGGAGGGTGGTGGCTGGACCACCGAGACCGTGCGTTTCCTGGTGGAGCGCGGCATTCCCGTCTGTGCCCACCTGGGCCTGACCCCGCAAACCGTGCACGCCTTGGGCGGCTACCGGGTGCAGGGCAAGTCACAGGCTGGCGCCGAATCGCTCAAACGCCATGCGCACGAGCTGCAGGACGCCGGTGCCTCCATGCTGGTGCTGGAGATGGTGCCGGCGCCCCTATCGGCCGAGCTGACCAACGAACTGGTGCACTGCGCCACCATCGGCATTGGTGCCGGCAAGGGCACGGCCGGCCAGGTGCTGGTGATGCACGACATGCTGGGCCTGAACCTGGGCAAGAACCCCAAGTTTGTGCGCAACTTCATGGACGATGCCAGCAGCATCCGCGGTGCGTTCGAGGCCTACATTGCCGCCGTGAAAAACGGCAGTTTCCCCGACGACACCATCCACGCCTGGTAACCGCTCCACACAACCGCTTCTGTTCTATGCAAGTCATCCACACCATCGCCGAACTCCGCGACCTTCTGAGCGCCTACCGTCACCCCGCCGTCGTCCCCACCATGGGCAACCTGCATGCGGGGCACCTGGCGCTGGTGCGCCAGGCCAAGCCGCTGGGGGATGTGACTGTTTCCACCATCTTTGTGAACCGACTGCAGTTTGCACCGCACGAAGACTTTGACACCTATCCGCGCACGCTGGATGCCGACTGCGAGCAACTGGAAGCCGCCGGCTGCGACCTGGTCTTTGCCCCCAAAGAGACCGAGATGTATCCCCAGCCGCAGAGCTTCAAGGTGCATCCTCCGACCGAACTGGCCGACATCCTGGAAGGGCACTTTCGCCCCGGCTTCTTCATCGGCGTGTGCACTGTGGTGCTGAAGCTGCTGTCGTTGACGCAGGCGCGCACCGCGCTGTTCGGCAAGAAGGACTACCAGCAGCTGATGGTGATCCGCAACATGGTCAAGCAGTTCGCCATGCCCATCAACATCGTCGGCGGCGAAACCCAGCGCAGCGACGATGGCCTGGCGCTTTCCTCGCGCAATGGCTACCTGAGCCCGGCCGAGCGCGAGCAGGCCGTGCAACTCAGCGCCACGCTCAAGACCGTGGCCGAGGCCCTGCGCGCCAACGCCGCACTGGGCGCGGCCGACATTGCCCGACTGGAATCCCAGGCCATGCAGACACTCAGCCATGCCGGCTGGCGCCCCGACTACGTCGCCGTGCGCCGCCAGGCCGACCTGCAAGCGCCCCACCCCGGCGACGCCATGGTGGTGCTGGCTGCGGCGCGGTTGGGGGCTACCAGGTTGATTGATAACCTGGAGGTGTGAGGGGTGAGAGGCATTTGTTCGCCTCAATTTGCTGTACTTTTAGTAGCAACTAACAGCCATTTCACGAGGGCTAACGGGTGTTTTTGCTATAAATCATTCCGTAAAGCGCCTGGTCGTTGCATGCTTCATCCGGCACAGGACCGGCGCTAGTATTGTGAGGGTAGGTACCCCATGCATTGACAGCTTCGGAGTCGCTGGAGACTTTTTGACCTGCATCCAGTAGCAGCGCCAAAGTTAGACGGTGTCATTCCAGCGCCACTTCACGACGAGCGACGGATCTACGTCGGTTTCGAGAAGAACTTGAGTTCGCACCACGTCCAATTCCATTTCCGTATTCTCAGTGTCCGCTCCGAAGAACCGGTGCGCTTCCCCAACCACTGCACCTATACAGTTCAGAGCTTGGAGACACAAAGTTAGCACCTCCGACTCGCCAAGCTCCGGCACTACCCAAGTTCTGTGTACTCCGAACTGCTCCCATGGCTGCGAGTGCTCCTCATCAAGAAAAAAGCCAACGTTTGCTTTCAGTCGCTCCAAAACCCACGCTGACGGGGTGAGGAGCGGAACAGGGTGCTGCATTCCGAGTTTAAAACGACGGCCACGAAAGAGACCGGACCATGCGGTGCTGCGTGCCTTCAGCGAGCTCTGCTTCACAACAATGTTCCGCGCCTGGACGAATCGTCGCAGGAGATCGCTCCGCTTCATGTCCACTTGCTTGCTCGCATACCAAGCCTCGAAGCCGTCGGGCTTGTTCGGCTCGCTCTGCAACATGAAGGTGGTGTTTCTCAGCGCTTGAATGAAGGCGTTCAAATTGAACTGAAACTCCAAGGGAACGTGGTAAAGCTCGGCGCACTTCCCGAGGAAATATGTCGCCTCTTTGAACTTCTGATGTGTGTCTGGAATTGGGCTCTCGCCTTGGTCGTTCACCTCAGAAGTTCCTAAGCCGCATAACGTTGGCGCTGCCTGGTGCGCAGCAAGCACCGCGAATCAGCACAACTTAGTGTCCAGAGCATCAAAAAGCGCTCAATGAAACCGACTCTGCTCCACACGCTGTCCATAAAATCCCCCTGGAACTGGCTTGCTGTCTCGATTGCACGATTTGCAAACCTTGTTAACCGGATGGCATTATTCTGTCAGACTCCCCAGAATCGCCACAACCCACCAACCTGATTGCGGACCATGAACACTCCACTCAAAACCCTCACCCTTCTGGCAACCCTCTTGGCAACCCAGTCCTTCGCCCAAACCCCCAATGACCTGGCTGCCGCCCGTGCGCGATACAAGCAGGAGATTGCCGCCTGCGCCGTGGCGAAGCCGGTTGAAAACAAGGGCAATTGCGTGAAAGAAGCCCGGAACACGCTTGCGGAGATCAAGCGCGGCAAGATGAAAGAAACCCGGCAATCAGCGGAGTTCGAGCGGAACACGTTGTTGCGCTGTGAGGCTCACCAGGGTGATGACAAGGCGGATTGCATTGCCCGCATCCAGGGCAAAGGCAGGACCGAAGGCAGTGTGGCGGGCGGCGGCATCCTGCGCGAGCTGACGACGACCACCGTCATTGCGCCGCCGCCGGTGGTCCAGGCGCCATTGCCCAAGACCCCGGAAGGCCCTCGCCCGTCCGGGCTCATGTCCAACTGCAAATGGGTTCCGCCCACCGACTGGGTGTGCAAATAGGCGGCCCCGAACCGGCAGCCTACAAGAATCGATCCAGGATTTTGCGGCTGCGCGCGTCCAGCGCCAGGTGGTCGCGGATCAGGTAATGGATGCCGTGTGAATCTGCCACCAACAGGCTGCCCGCGGAGCCGATGCGGCGAATGTCCTCATCGCCACGCAACACAAATTCCGTGTCCCCACGGTCGGTGGCAACCGACCAGGTGCAGGGCGTGGAGAAGCTGGTAACGGCAACGATCTGGCTGATCACCGGCACGAATTCACGAGATGCCAATTCCTCGCGGATCAGGGTTTGGGCCGGCTCGTGCACCGCTTCCAGTTGCTCGATCCAGGTGACCTCCTTGCCATCCAGATTCACCAGCGCAATGCCGACTTCCGGCGACTGGATGGGAAAAGCCCGCACCGGCATGACGCCGGAATAGCGTTCGCCCTCGGCGGTGGTCAGCACCAGCTTGCCAAACGGGTCGCGTTGCAGAGTCCATCCACCGGTGTTCACCAAATTTTGTGCGCTACTCATTGCGAGGCATCCATATCAACGTCCATATTGCGGGCCTGTGCCTGGTACAGGTTGTAGTAGGCGCCTTCCTTGGCCATCAGCACATCGTGCGGGCCCTCCTCCACCACCTTGCCACGGTCCAGCACCACCAGCCGGTCGGCGCGGTGCAGGGTAGACAGGCGGTGGGCAATGGCAATCGTGGTGCGACCCTTTACCAGGTTTTCCAGCGCCTTCTGGATTTCCTTTTCGGTCTCGGAGTCCACCGACGAGGTGGCCTCGTCCAGGATCAGGATGCGCGGGTCGATCAGCAGGGCACGGGCGATGGAGATGCGCTGGCGTTCACCACCCGACAGGCCCTGGCCGCGCTCACCCACCATGGAGTCATAGCCCTGCGGCAGGCGCAGGATGAATTCGTGCGCGTGCGCCGCACGGGCTGCGGCGATGATTTCTTCGCGGGTCGCGTCGGGCTTGCCATAGGCGAGATTTTCAGCAATCGTTCCAAAAAACAGGAAGGGCTCCTGCAGCACCAGGCCAATGTTCTGGCGGTAGTCGGATATGGCGTAGGAACGGATGTCCACGCCATCGACCTTGATGGAGCCTTCGGACACGTCATAGAAACGGCAAATCAGGTTCACCAGGGTGCTCTTGCCGGACCCGCTGTGCCCCACTAGGCCAATCATCTCGCCCGGTGCGATGGACAGGTTGATGCCCCGGTTGACTTCGCGATTGCCATAGCGGAATCCCACGTTGGACACCTCGATGCGCCCCTGCACCTTGCCCACGTGCACCGGGTTGGCGGGCTCGGGCACGCTGGAGACATGGTCCAGAATGTCAAAGATGCGCTTGGCGGCGGACGCGGATTTTTGCGTGACCGACACGATGCGGCTCATTGAATCCAGGCGTCCATAGAAGCGGCCGATGTAGGCAATTGCCATCAGCAGCATACCAACGGTAATGGTGCCCTTGGACACCTGCCAAATGCCAAACGCCCACACCACCAGCAGCCCGACTTCGGTCAGCAGGGAAACGCTGGGTGAGAACAGGGACCAGATCTTGTTGATGCGGTCGTTGACCAGCAGATTGTGCTGGTTGGCGTCGCGAAAGCGTTTGGCTTCACGGTGCTCTTGCGCAAAAGCCTTGACCACACGGATACCGGGGATGGTGTCTGCCAGCACATTGGTCACTTCGCCCCACACGCGATCGATCTTTTCAAAACCCGTTTGCAACCGGTAGCGCACAAAGTGGATCATCCAGCCGATAAAGGGCAACGGCACCAGGGTGATCATGGCCAGATAGGGGTCCATGGTGAACAGGATGACCGCAGTCATCACAATCATGATCACATCACTGGCGAAGTCGGTCAGGTGCAGCGACAGGTAGACCGCAATGCGATCACTCTCGCTGCCGACCCGCGACAACAGGTCACCCGTGCGCTTGCCGCCAAAGTACTCCAGGGACAAGCGCAGCAGATGCTCATAGGTGGTGGTGCGCAAATCTGCAGCAATGCGCTCCGATACCAACGCCAGAACGTAGGTCTTGCCCCAGCTCAGGACCCAGGCCAGCAAGCCTGCACCCAGCAGCGCGGACAGGTAAAACGCAATCGTGCCAGGCTCAACGGTCTGCCCGTTTTGCATGGGAATCAGCACCTTGTCGACCAGCGGCGCCGTCAGGTAGGGCGGAACCTGGTGGGCCGCAGTGCCCAACAGCATCAGGATGAAGCCCAACAGCAGTTGGCCCCGGTAAGGCGTGGCAAAGCGCCACAGGCGGAACAGCGTCCAGGTGGACGGTGGAGTGTGGACCACCTTGGTGCAGATCGGGCAGTCTTCCTGATCCGGATCCAGCGGCGCCTTGCAGCTGGGGCAGACGTTGTGTAGGGCCTGCACCAGCGGCTTGCCATGCACCTGGTTGTCCATCTGTGCATGAAACTGGTCCACCAGCCGGATGGCATGCAGATTCTGGCCCAGCGTGAAGCGCCAGGTGGCGAGCAGACCGCTGGCATCCACCAGACTCAGGTGGCCGACACCGGCGTGGTCGTGGTGGCGCAGCTCCAGACCCTCGCGAAACGACCATTGCTGCCAGTCGGTCTCGCCGCCGGCCCGGCTGAGCAGGCGTTGGTTGGTGACCACCACCAGCCCCCGGACAAAATGCAATCGGGTGTCGAGGTCAACCTCCAGCGCCGCCAGAACGTTCTCCTGTGCAGTGAGTTGTGATTGCACATCGCCGCGCCAGTGGGCAGAAAGTTCGCCAGGCAGGTTCGGCTCAACGGATACAGCAGGGGTCATTTGATACAGACGATTTTTCGATTACTTTGGCACACAAGCCTAGCGCAAGCCGATTGCGGCTAGCTTCATACTTTACGATACTCAGTTGAAACCCAGAACGCCCGGCCCCAGAAGGTACCGGGTGAGCGAGAATACATAACGCGGCCAGCCCCACATCGGTGGACTGCCCAACCCACATGCAGCCATGACGGACCCAAAAAAGATCGACATTCTCCGGGTGACACACCTGCGCGGCCCCAATATCTGGACCTACCGGCCCGTGATAGAAGCCTGGGTCGACATTGGGGAGCTGGAGGATTTTCCCTCCAACACCATTCCCGG
>JAVBYK010000492.1 GCA_030824095.1 bacterium | reverse complement strand
TTCTACATCGCCTCGCTGCTGTGTTTTGCGTTCATGCTGACGGTGGCGCGTGCCCACCATCCCCTGGGGCTGTGGGCCTGATCCGCTGGTTTTTCATCTGGTCCCGGCAAAACGACCCTTGGTCGCATGGCGCTGGTGAAACGGGTGGTGCGTGACTATTCTTTGTGCATCCATCAACAACGGAGTTTGCTATGACATTGGCCCAGGATCTGGAAAACCTCGAACAAATGCGTAACCGCGGCAGCCTCAGCGAGACCGAGTTTCAGCAGGCCAAGGCACGGCTGCTGCAAACGCCGCCGGCGACGCCCTTGACCAAGGTGACTGCGCTCAACGGCCTGCGACGTTCGGCCAGCGACCAGTGGATTGGTGGCGTCTGCGGTGGCCTGTCGGCCTTCACCGGGCTGGATGCCTGGCTGTGGCGCCTGGTGTTTGCGCTGATGCTGATCCTGGGTGGCACGGGGCTGGTGTTCTACGTGCTGCTGTGGATTCTGGTGCCGATGGAAACGCCGGGTGCGACGGCGACGCTGTCGTCACCCCGCTGAGGTCTTGGCGAGCCGGGTCTAACGGGGCTCCAGGACGTAGCGTTCAAACGCCTCGGCCGGTATGGGCTTGCTGAACAGATAGCCCTGAAACAGGTTGCAACCGTTTTGCATCAAAAACTCCCGCTGCCCGAGGGTTTCCACGCCCTCGGCGATCACCGCAAAGTGCAGGCTGTCGCCCAGGCCAATGACCATGCGGGCAATGGCCGCGTCGTTCGGATCGGTGAGCACGTCGCGCACAAAGGACTGGTCGATCTTGAGCTGGTCCAGCGGCAGGCGCTTGAGGTAGTTCAGGGACGAGTAGCCGGTGCCAAAGTCATCCAGTGAAAAGCCCACACCCAGCGCCTTGAGCTGCTCCATCTTGTGGATGATGTCGTCCATGTCGTGCACCAGGGAACTCTCGGTCAACTCCAGCTTGAGCAGGCGCGATTGCGCGCCCGTGCGCTCGATGACCGATTGCACCTGTTGCACAAAGTCGGGCTGGCGGAACTGGTGCAGGCTGACATTGACCGCCAGCGTCAGCGTATCCAGCCCCGGCTGGCGCGACCAGGCCACCAGCTGGGCGCAGGCCGTGCCCAGCACCCATGCGCCCAGCGGCAGGATCAGTCCCGATTGCTCGGCCAGCGGAATGAAGTCATCGGGTGGCACCAGGCCCAGTTTGGGGTGGCGCCAGCGCAGTAGCGCCTCCGCACCCGTGACTTCGCCCTGCGCGGTGAGCTGCGGTTGGTAGACCAGGAAAAATTCGTCCCGCAACAGGCCCTTGCGCAGGTCGATTTCTAGGGACGACAGTTCCGTGATGTCCGATACCAGGACGTGGATCAGCAGGTACACCCCCAGCGCCGAAAAACCGTTGTTCACCCAGGTTCCCCAGACCCGCATGCCGTCGGGCAGGGTGTAGTTGGTGGTGACACCCAGCTGCGAACTGGCCAGCATGACGAACGCAGCCAGACAGGCACCGGTGACTCCATAGCGCAGCGCGGCCCGTTCATCGCGCAGGAACAACAGGGACGCCACCGCCAGCACCAGCAGGAAGTGGTGGGTGGAGCGCGGTGCTTGCGGGCTGGGCACATCCAGCAACAGGGATACCGCGCAGATGATCACGAACATGCTGACCATCAGCAGAAAGAAGGCTCGGCGGGTGTGTTTGCGCTCCGTCAGCCAGGCGCTGGTGATGCCGATGGCCAGGATGGCCGCGTCCATGACCACGATGGCCCAGGCGCCCTTGGTCGCAAAGTAGATGCCCCAGCTCAGGCCAACCACCACCATCATGGCAGACCCGATCCACAGCATCATGCGCACGCGGCGCCGGTGCAGTTCGCTGGGGCGTATCGGGGCTGGCGGTTGGGTCAGTGTCAGCATGGGATGTGGTGGGTCACAATGATTATGGCGGCCGATCACAATTTCTGCTTGCCGTTAGACTCTCCCGACGCCCCATGAACTCCGTGCCCTACAAGACCCGAACCGATCTGGCCCGCATTGCCAGCGAAGCCATGCGCGAGCGGGGGCTGGAGTCCGAGTTCTCGGCGGCGGCGCTGCGCCAATTGGCCGGCATCACCGCAGCCGGCCAGGATGGCGATCCCCGGGTGCAGGACCGCACCGCGCTGCCCTGGTGTTCGATTGATAACGATGATTCGCAGGACCTGGACCAGCTGACCGCCTGTGAGGTGTTGGATGGCGGGCGCGTGCGGGTCTTTGTGGCCGTGGCCGACGTGGATGTGCTGGTCCGCAAGGACTCGGCCATCGATGAACATGCGCGCTGCAACACCACATCGGTTTACACCTCGGCACGCATCTTCCCCATGCTGCCCGAGCGCCTGAGCACCGACCTGACCTCGCTCAACCCTGATCAGCTGCGCCTGGCCATGGTCAGCGAGATGGTGATTGCCAGCGATGGATCCCTGGAGCAGTCCTCGGTCTACCAGGCTCGCGTGCGCAACCAGGCCAAGCTGGCGTATGACGCCGTGGCCGCCTGGATCGACGGCCGTGGCCCCCTGCCCGAGGCGGCCCGTGCCGTGCCGGGCATGGACGTGCAAATCCGGGTGCAGGATGCGGTGGCCCAGCGCCTGCGCGCACGCCGGCATGCCCAGGGCTCTCTGGAGTTTGAGACCTTCCAGCCGCATGCGGTGTTCGAGGGTGAGCGCGTGGTGGACATCCGCCAGCAGGTGCACAACCGGGCGCGTCAGTTGATAGAAGAACTGATGATTGCCGCCAACATTTGCACCGCGCATTTTTTGATGCGCAGCGGAGGCGTCTCGCTGCGGCGGGTGGTTCGCTCGCCCGAGCGCTGGGCGCAGATCGTGTCGGAGGCCCAGAAATACGGCGAGACCCTGCCGGCCCAACCCGACTCCGGCGCCCTGGAACTGTTTCTGGCCAAACGCCGCCGGGCCGACCCGCTGCGCTTTGCCGATCTGTCACTGGTCATCGTCAAGCTGATGGGCTCCGGTGAGTATGTGGTGGAGCAGGCCCATGCGGCACCGGTGGGGCATTTTGGGCTGGCGCTGCGCGACTACACCCACTCCACCGCGCCCAACCGCCGCTACCCCGACCTGATTACCCTGCGGCTGCTCAAGAGCGTGCTGCGGGGCGAGTCGCCGCCCTACACCCCGGCCGAACTGGACGTGCTGGCGGCGCACTGCACCCGCCAGGAAGATGCCGCCAAGAAGGTGGAGCGCCGGGTGCGCAAGTCCGAGGCGGCGCTGCTGCTGGAGTCCCGCATCGGTCAGCATTTTGATGCCATCGTGACCGGCCAGACCGACAGCGGAACCTGGTTGCGCATCTTCACACCGCCCGCCGAGGGCCGGCTCATTGCCGGCCAAGCCGAACTGTCCATCGGGCAACTGGTTCGTGTGCAACTGGTGGAGACCAACGTGCTGCGCGGCTTCATCGACTTTGTGCTGTCCGGCCCCGGGCAATAGACGGGCAGCAGCGGGCGATAGCGGGCCGCGTCAGGCGGCAGAAGGACTTGTCGGAATGTCAATGCCGGCTGCCCGCGCCTCGGCCAGCAGGGTGGCGAGTTCGGCCGCGGAGTGCACATTGAGTCGCTCGAAGATCTTGCGCCGGTGTTCCTCCACGGTGCGCACGCTCAGCTCCATCTTCCAGGCAATGGTTTTGTTCAGTTCACCGGCGGCCACCAGGGGCATCAGCCGCACCTGCTGGCGCGACAGGCTGGAGATCAGCTGCAGCAGGGCGTCGTGGCGTGCCACGCGGCCATACCATTGCACTTCCAGGTCCAGCGCGCGCTGCATCAGCTCCACCAGGGCGCCGTCGGCATAGGGTTTCTCGACAAAACTGAAAGCGCCCTTGGCCATGGCCGCCACTGCCATCGGAATGTCCCCGTGCCCGCTGAGGAACAGCACCGGCATGCGCTTGTCCAGTGCGCGGCTGATCAGCGCGTCGTGCACCTGCAGGCCCGACAGCGGTTCCATGCGCACATCCAGCACAAAGATGCCGCGCCGCGGCGCCGGCCAGGCGTCCACCGCCGCCAGCAGTTCCGGACCACTCGCGTAGGTGACCACCGACAGGTCGTGCTGGCGCAGCAGGAAGGCGATGGAGGAGCGCACGCCCTCATCGTCATCGCACAAATAAATGGTGGGTTCCGTCATGGATGGCTGACCTCCGTGGTGGTTGGGTCGGTGGGCAGGAAGAAGCTGAAACGGGCGCCGCCGCCGGGCAGGTCCCGCGCATGCAGGACACCGCCGTGGGACTCCAGTATGGAGCGGCAAATCGCCAGGCCCAGGCCGGTTCCTTCCTGCTTGGTTGAAAAGAAGGGTTCGGTCAGGGTCTCGATATCCTTGCCGCCCAGACCCGGGCCCTGGTCCGTGATCTCCACCGTGATCCAGCCCAGCACACTGTCCACGGGGGGCTCGATGCACAGGCCGGTACGCACCCGCATCTTCTTGCCGTGCAGGGGCGCGGTCATGGCATCGCAGGCGTTGCGCAGCAGGTTGGACACCACCTGCTCAATGCCGATGCGGTCCACCCGGACCGCTGGCAGATGGGTGTCCAGCTCCAGCGACACGTCCACCCCGGCACGGCGGATTTCGCGCTGCAGCAGGGACACGGCATCCGAGACGATGCCATTGATGTCGCAGGCCTCCAGCACCAGTTCCCGGCGTGCCAGCCGCGCGCGGATGCGGTGCACGATGCCGCCAGCCTGTGAGGCATGGCGCGACAGGGCCTGGGCGGCCGCCACCAGGTCCGGCTCGGCGTCGGGTTTTCGCTCCAGTGCCTTGGCGATTCCCGCGCTGTAGCTGACGATGCTGGTCAGTGGCTGGTTCAGTTCGTGCGCCAGGGTGGACGCCACCTCGCCCAGCGTGGACAGGCGGGCGTGGTTGGCCAGCACCTCGCGCTGGCGCCGCTCCAGCTCCTCCAGGCGCTTGCGCTCGGTGACATCGACGATGGAACCCATCCAGCCGACCTGATGCCCCAGCCCGTCCACCAGCGGCGACTCGAACACCATGACATCAATGAAGCGGCCATCGCGGTGGCGCCAGCGGGTCTCGTAGCCCTCGCGCCGGCCGCGCTGCGCAGCGGTGCCGACGCGGGTCTGGATCAGCGCGTCAACCGCCGGGCCTTGGGCGATCAGCTCGTCCAGCGAATAGCCAACCAGCTCGCAAAAGGTGCGGTTGGCAAACAGCAGCCGTCCATCCAGGTCGCGTGCGCGCAGGCCGACCAGGGCCGACTCTTCCAGTGACTGGCGCCACGCCGCTTCGCTGCGCCAGGCGGCTTCGGCCTTGGCGACCTGGCTGATCTGGCGGCGCAGCAGCAGGGTGGCGACCGTGATTAGGGCCAGAAAGCCCACCATCAACACCACGGGCAGGGTGCTAAACCAGGGCAGGTGGCGCGTGCGCCGGGTCAGGCGCAGGCGGGCGTCGGGAATCGCGGTGAAGGCCATCTCATAGCTCTCGCCGGCAGCCACGCGGCCCGGGCTCTCGGTGGACACAATGACCTGGTCCAGGCCCGTGACCAGTTTCACCTCGTACTGGGCGGCCAGCCACCAGAAGTCCTTGCTTTGGATCAGGTCGGCAGGGTCATAGCGGGCGATGAGTTGCCCGGTCTGCGGGCGACGTGCATCGTTGGTGGCTGCCACCAGGTGCAGGGTGATGCCCTCACCCTGGGGCAGGCGCTGTGTGCCGGTGCGCTGGGAGCGGCGGGCCTCGCCGACGATACGGTTGTTGGTATCCAGCCAGACCACGCTCAGCCAGCGCCGGTCCAGACCGGCGGCAATTTCCGGCAGGGCTGCCAGTTGGCGGCTGCCATCCGGACCGGGGGACGGAAGGCGCACCGCGGCCGCCCGCAGCTGGACGGTCTCGGTCTCGATGCGGCCCGCCAGTTGCGCTTCCAGGCTCAGGGTGTCGGCCATCACGGTGCGCTTGATGGTCTCGCGTTCGATGCGGTCGTTGTCCTGGGCCCAGGCCACCACCAGGGCGGTAAAGGCCACAGACAGCAGCAGCGGTGTGGTCCACAGGAAACGGCCCCACACCGCGATCCAGCCGGAGCGGGGGGCGTCCGAGTGGGGTGCAATGGGGGGAGCCGTCATGGGGGTAGTCTAATAAAGGAAACCCCGCCCGGGGCGCCGTCGCACCGCGGGCGGGGTTCTTGGCCGGGGGAAGCCCGCGCCGATTCACTGGATCGTGAATTCCATCAGCGTCCAGCTCTCACCCGTGCTCATGGTGCGGGTGCCGGTGAACTTGGCGACGCCGTTTTCATAGACCGCGGCAGATACCGTGGTCGGTCCCTTGCCGTGGTCGGAATAGTACTTCACGAAGACCCGGAAGGTTCCCGTGCCGGGCAGACCACCGATGGTGATGTTCTCGGGGCCGTAGCCGCGGGTGTTGTCCACGTCCAGGCGCGGCGAGGTGGCAGCCGTGCCCCAGGTGGGTGTCTTGTTCGAGTAGTAGCACTCCGAGCCACCGCTCCAGGAGAAGTGCAGGTCCACGTCCGTGTCATTCTTGTCCCAGGAGATGCGGGCGTGGTAGGTGTTGTTGATGGCCGTGCTCTTGACCGTGATCGGGCTGCTCTGGTAGATCTGCCCGTTGGTGTCCGCAACGCCCGCAATGATGCTGTTGTCACCGGTCTTCAGCACGGCCGTGGTGCTGAACGTCGTGCCGGAGAGCGCCGTTTCCTGGATCACGCCGTTGACGGCAAATCCGGCCCGGTTCAGGGTCACGGTGGGCTCGTTGTTGACCACGCTGGCCGATACCAGGGTCTGGTTGTCGGCTGTCT
This sequence comes from bacterium, assembly GCA_030824095.1. Classification (GTDB taxonomy): domain Bacteria; phylum Pseudomonadota; class Gammaproteobacteria; order Burkholderiales; family Burkholderiaceae_C; genus Allorhodoferax. The sequence goes on along the minus strand of JAVBYK010000492.1, from coordinate 5,356 downwards.
GCGTGCCGCTGGCCGGACTGGTAATGGTCACTGCGATGTCGGCAAAGTACAGCGGCGAATAGCCGGCCGCCAGATAGCCCGACTTGATGGCGTTGGCATCGCAGTTGAAGCCCACCAAGCCTTGCAGCGTGGCTTTTTGCGCATCAGTGATCTTGCCGAGTTCGGAGTAGGTCGAGCCGTTGTACTCGGTCATGAACTGCTTCCAGAAGGCCCTAACCTCAGTGGCCTGGGCGGCAGTGGGGCTGCCGATGCCATAGGCCTTGGCCTTTGTCTCGAAAAGCCGCAGCTTGTTGAAGCCCCAGGTGCAGCTTTCGGCCCAGCCGATATAGACATGGTCGTCACCCGGCAGACCGGCCCCGCCGGTAACCTGGGCACCATGGCTCACGGCATGGATCATTTCATGCCACAGGGTCATCATGCCCACCGCGTCGGTCTCTGGCTCTGCGGAGATGACCAGATCCTGCTCATAGATGGTCCAGATGTATCTCCAGATGTAGGCCTCCACATACTCGGCTGCACTTCCGCTGGCAGCCAGGTAGCCGGGATCCACATACACCTGCATGGCAGGTGCCCAGATGCGGTTGACAAACGTGGAATAGTCGCCGGCGTTGATCCAGCGGTGGAAGTCATAGGCATCCCACTGGTGGATGAACTGGTTCACCTTGGACATGACGTTATTCTTGCGGCTCTCCTGCACGTCGCCGGGAACGACGAAGGTGGTGGTGCCGGTGGCGCTGCCTTCACCTGGGACGGTGGCGGTGACGCTCACGGTTTTGGTGCCGCCGCCAAACAGGTACTCGACCCGTGCCGTGGTGGTGTTGCCACTGGTGCTGACGGTGGCGCCCTGGTTGAAATAGCTGCTGACGTCCACGTCATCCACCCTGACCGCCAGTGTGGGCGTGCCGCCACCCGTGGTGGTGACGGTCACGACCACCCGGACGTTGTTGGTGGTGACATTGCCCGAGGGCGTGATACCGACGGTGACGGCCTGCGCCAGTGTCGCAAACCAGAACAGCGGTAGCCACACGAGCCACCGCGAAAGCGTTGATAAATGCCGTGCCATGATGCCCTCCTATTGTTGAAAACCCTCGTTTTCAGTATGGGCTGTCAGGGGGTGAATACCATGACATTTATCAACAGGCGACTCAAGTTTTGGCGTTGAGTTGCGTCAAGCGTTCGGGTGTTCCCACATCGGCCCAGCGGCCGGTGTACAGCGCGGCGCTGATGCGGCCCTGGTCCATGGCGGCGCGCAGCAGGGGGGCCAGGGCAGCCTTCACGCCGTCCGGGTTGCCTGCGGGGATGTCGCACCAAGGCGCCTCGAACAATGCTCGGCGGTACAGGCCCATGGTGCTGTAGGTGTAGCGTGGCCGCAGGTTGCCGGCCGGCAGGTTCAATGCCATGCCGGACTCCAGGCCAAAGTCGCCCTTGGGGTTGTGCGCCGGGTTGGGAACCAGCCACAGGTGGGCCAGATGGTTGCTGGCCAGAAAGTCGTTCACGGCCTGCGCCGGGAAGTCGAAGTCGGGTGCGAACACATCGCCGGCCACCACCCAGAACACCTCGCCCAGCAGCGGCAGTGCGCGGGCAATGCCACCCGCCGTCTCCAGTGCGCCGCCAAAGTCCAGGCCTTCATGGGAATAGCGGATCGGCATCGGTGTCGGAATTCGCTCCTGATTTGATAGCTGTCGAGGTCCATTCGACGAGGGCTGGGACCTGAAAACATCGCCAAACGTCTGGGGAATCTGCTCCCCCAGCCACGCCGTGTTAACCACAGTGCGGGCGCAGCCGGAGCGTGCCAGCGCCTCCAGTGGCCACTGCATCAGCGGCTTGCCCTGCACCGGCAGCAGCGGCTTGGGTGTGGTGTCGGTCAGCGGGCGCATGCGTTCGCCGCGCCCGGCAGCCAGCAGCATGGCGTGCAGGCGGTGGGGCGAGTGGGTGGATGGCGTTTGGTGGGAATGCATGGCTGCGGATTGTGCCTTGCGGCGTTCGGCCCGGCGGTTGGATCGACTACAGTCGTGTATCCATCGGCGCGGAGAGTGCCGAACGCACCGGAGCAATATGACGCATTCCACGGGCCCGAGCGGGGCCGCATCCGACGAGGCCCTGCGCCGCCAGCTGCGCGAGAGCGAAGAGCGCTTTCGCACCCTGGTGGAACTGACGCCCGAGCCGGTGCTGGTGCACCGCATGGGCCAGATCCTGTATGTGAATCCGGCCGCGGTGCGGGCCTTTGGCGCCGAGAGTGCCGAGCAGCTGGCGTGCAAGCGCACCAGCGAGCTGATCCACCCCGACTTCCAGGCCCAGCAGACGCAGCGGATGCACCACATCGTTGCCCAGCAACCGATAGAACCCATGGTGGAGTCGCGCTTCCTGCGGCTCGATGGCTCGGCCTTCTATGTGGAGGTGCAGGGGACGTCCATCATCTATGACGGCGAGCCGGCCATTCACGTCTCGCTGCGCGACATCAGCCAGCGCAAGCAGGCGCAGCGCCAGTTGCAACTGGTGGCCAGCTTCTTCACGCATTCACGCGAGGGCATTGGCATTCTGGATGCGGGTTTTTGCTTCATCGAGGTGAATGACGCCTTCCTGCGTATGGCGGGCTACTGTCGTGGTGAAGTGCTGGGCCAGAGTCTGTCCACCGTGCTGGCCACGGGCGAGGGGCCGGGGCTTTTGCCCGCCATGGGCCAGGCGCTGGAGCGCGAGGGTTTCTGGTCGGGCGAGTCCCTGAGCCAGCGCAAGGGCGGTGGCGTGTTCTCCGCCATGCTCAGCGTCTGCGCCGTGCCCGACGGCGCCGGGCGCGGCCGCAACTACATGGTGCTGGTGGCCGACATCACGGCCATCAAGGAGCACCAGCGCCAGCTGGAGCGCACCCGCATCCTGCGCGACATGCACGATGGCGTGGGCTCCCACATCAGCGCCGCGATCCGCCAGTTGCAGTCCCCCCAGGTCAACCATGACGAGGTCCTGCTCACCCTGCGTGATTCGCTGGATCAGTTGAAGCTGTCCATCGACGCGCTGAATCTGCCCCCGGGCGATGTCTCGGCCCTGCTGGCCAATCTGCGCTACCGGCTGGAAGGCCGTTTCAACGCGATGGGGCTGACCCTGGTGTGGGCGGTGTCGCCCCTGCCGGTGCTGCCGTCGCTGGGCGCCAGTGCCATGCGCCAACTGCAGTTCATCTTCTTTGCCGCGTTGTCCAACGTCATGCAGCATGCCGAGGCCAGCATGCTGCGCATGGAGGCCGAGCCCCTTCCTGCGCGGGCCGGCGCCGACGGTCCTGCCATCCGCATCCGGCTGTGTGACAACGGGCGCGGCTTTGATCCGTCCGGCGTACAGCGCAAGGGGTTGGTCTCGATGGAGGGCCGTGCCCAGGCTATTGGGGCTCAACTGGCGGTGCGCAGCCAGCCCGGTGCCACGGTGGTCGAAATCGTGCTGCGTTAGCCTGATCCGCCGCGGTGCGGAGGTCTGCCGTCAGCGCATGCCGACGGATACCTTGCCAAACACAGCTTGTGCTTCGCGTGGCAGGCAGCGCCAGTAGTTTTCCTTGCCGCGTACCTCGCCGCCCAGCTTGGCGGCAGCATGCCAACCCCAGCGTGGCTCATACAGGAAGGCGCGGCCAATTGCGATCAGGTCGGCGTCGCCGGCCTGCAGGATGTCTTCGGCCTGCTGCGCCTCGGTGATCAGGCCCACGGCCGTGGTGGCCATGCCGCTGGCCTGGCGCACCGCGCGCGCAAACGGCACCTGGTAGTTGGGCCCCAGCGCAATCTTCTGCGCGGGCGACACACCACCGGACGACACGTGGATGAAATCGCAGCCCAGGGCCTTGAGGCGCTGGGCGAACTCGGCGCTTTGCGCCACGTCCAGACCGCCCTCCACCCAGTCGCTGGCCGAGATGCGGATACCCAGCACACCGGTGTAGGCGGCGCGCAGGGCGGCAAACACCTCCAGGGGGTAGCGCATGCGGTTTTCCAGGCTGCCGCCAAAGTCATCGTCGCGCTGGTTGGCCAGGGGTGACAGGAATTCGTGCAGCAGATAACCGTGGGCCGCGTGCAACTCGATGGCGTCCACGCCGGCGCGGTCGGCGCGCTGCGCGGCCTGCACAAAGGCGTCGCGCACCGTGTCCATGTGGGCGCGAGAAATCTCGGTGGGAGGCACCTCGCCCGGCAATTGCGGCAGGGCCGAGGGGCCAAAGGTCTCCCAGCCACCCTGCTGCGGCGGCAGCAGTTGCGCGCCGGCCCAGGGCAGGGCGCTGGAGGCCTTGCGCCCGGCGTGGGCCAGCTGGATGCACACCGCAGTGGGCGGCGCCAACTGGCGGGCGCGCTGCAAGGTGCTGGTCAATGTGGCCTCGGTGCGGTCGTCCCACAGGCCCAGGCAGGCCGGCGTGATGCGGCCCTCGGGCAGCACGGCCGTGGCCTCGATGGTGAACAGGGCCGCCCCGCTGTTGAACAGATTGCCCCAGTGCATCAAATGCCAGTCGGTGGCCTCGCCGTTGATGGCGGCGTATTGGCACATGGGGGCGACAACGATGCGGTTGGGCAATGTCAGGCCGCCGCGCGGCGATGGGAGGTGAAAGGGTGTGAAAAGCAGGCTCATGGTGAAAGCATAGCCCATAGGAAGTCCGGGGTGAAACGGCAACCGGCGCGCTGTGTATCATTGCTCCCGGTTCTGTGTTAACCCACTGTAGGAGGCTCCCACCATGGCGCTGATGGATTTCATCAAGAAACAGTTCATAGACATCATCCAGTGGACCGAAGACGGCGACGGAACCCTGGCCTGGCGCTTCCCCATGCGCGATATGGAAATCCAGAACGGCGGCCAACTGGTGGTGCGCGAGTCGCAGATGGCGGTGTTCGTCAACGAGGGCAAGGTGGCCGACGTGTTTGGCCCCGGCACCCACAAGCTGACCACGCAGACCCTGCCGGTGCTGACCTATCTGAAGAACTGGGACAAGCTGTTTGAATCCCCGTTCAAGAGCGACGTCTACTTCTTCAGCACCCGCCAGCAGATCGACCAGAAGTGGGGCACGCCCCAGCCCATCACGATCCGCGACAAGGACTTTGGCGCCGTGCGCCTGCGTGCCTTCGGCAACTACGCGTTTCGCATTGCCGATCCCAAGCTGTTCCACACCGAAATCTCGGGCACGCGCGAGGAGTACACGGTGGCCGATGTGGAAGGCCAGTTGCGCGGCTTGGTTCTGCAGAACATCAGCGCGGCAATCGCCGCCAGCGGCATTCCCTTCCTGGACCTGGCGGCCAACCAGATCGAATTCGCCAAGGCCCTGACCACCCAGCTCGACCCCGAGATGGCCAAGCTGGGCCTGAAGCTGGAGACCATGACGGTGCAAAGCGTCTCGCTGCCCGAAGAG
>JAVBYK010000509.1 GCA_030824095.1 bacterium | reverse complement strand
GCGCTGTCGGGCTACCTCCCGTTGGCCTACGGCCAGCGAAAACGGCTGCGTCCGCCCGGTGCGTTGGACGAAAAAGACTTGCTGGGCTCCTGCATCAAATGCGGCCAATGCGTGCAGGTCTGCCCGGTACAGGCGATCAAGCTGGCGGACCTCGTGGATGGTTTTGGTGTGGGCGTTCCCTATATTGACGCGCGCCAGCAAGCCTGTGATTTTTCCTGTGATGCGGTGCAGTGCATTCTGGCGTGTCCCACCGGTTCGCTCGCATACCACAAGCCTGCGTTCTTGCCCGTGCGCTCTGGTGCATTGCTGGCGTCCAAGCCCATCCTCAAGGCGAAGGAAAAGGACCAGGAGCCGACACTCAACTTGAAGGAGCGCATGGGCGTTGCACGTCTGGTTCGGCCCGAATCGTGCCTCGCGGTGCAGGGCAAGGGGTTCAAGGGGCAGACCCGAGGACCGTCTTTCACGGGGCGCATGCGCTACATGTCCGTGGACCGCTGGAAGCCCATTGCGATTGCCGATCACCCCTACGATGTTCCGGAGTGCAATCTGTGTGCTTCGGAGTGCCCTGTAAAGGGTGCGATTTCCATCGAGACCTTTGTCTCCACCGACGGACAACGCCGCAATCAGCCCGTCGTGCATGAGCCGTGTGTTGGTTGTGGTGTGTGCGAAATGGTGTGCCCGACCGAGCAGCCCTGTATCGTGATTGAAGCGCGAGAGGAGTGGAAGGCATGACTGATCTACACCGCCAGCGGTTCTTTGAGCAAATTGGCATTCTGTTTGGCCGTGAGCCCAAGAAGCCTGTGGAAATTTCGGAGCGTGCACAGCAGGTGCATGAACTCAAGCGCATGGCCAACAAGGTCGAGGTGCGCAAGACGATCATGCTCGCGCACGAGAAGCCGCACAAAAACACTTGGCGCAACAGGCGTTGGGCTGTGTTGATCGCAGTCAATCTGTTTTTTACTGTTTCATTTGGCTTGGATATCCAGATTCTCGAAGGTTCCCTGACCGCTTCGCGCTTTATCGGCTTTCACTTGATTGATCTGAACTCGGCGCTGCAGGTGATGCTGGCGCACAAGCACATCATCGTCAATTTGCTGATCGGGACCATGACAGTACTGGTCCTTTGGATGCTGCTGGGGGGGCGCACATTCTGTTCCTGGGTCTGCCCCTACCACCTGCTGGCGGAGTGGGCCGAGAAGTTGCACTTGTGGCTGGCACGTAAGAAGCTGGTCAATGACCAGAATATGAACCGCAGGCTGCGCAGCGCGTTCTGGGTGGTGTTTGCACTGGCGACTTTCGGATCGGGCTACACCGTGTTTGAAGCCATTTCCCCCACCGGCATTCTGTCGCGTGCGCTGATCTACGGGCCGGGCGTTGCGCTGTTGTGGGTGCTTGCGCTCTTGCTGTTTGAAGTCGTGATCTCCCGCCGTGCCTGGTGCCGCTATGCGTGTCCCATTGGATTGACGTATGGTGTGGTTGGCATCCTGTCGCCCGTACGCATCAAGTACAAACTGGAGGGCTGCTTCCATGAAGGGGACTGCCGCAAGGTGTGTCTCGTACCGCACGTGCTTGAAACGGTGGTGAAGGGGCGAGCGGTGGATACGGAAGTCACCCTGGGGCCTGATTGCACGCGTTGTGGCCTGTGTGTGGATACCTGTCCAACGGGCTCATTGACTTTTGACATCAAGGGCTTGTCCAAATTGCTTTAGCCATCTCTTGATGTTACGTTCCATTTGATTTGTTATATCTGATACCGTGATCCGTTTTCAAAACGTAACCAAAACTTTTCGCCGGGCCCGAATTCTTGACGGCATAGACCTGCAGGTGGGGCTGGGCGAGCGCGTGGCGCTGATTGGCTCCAACGGGGCTGGCAAGACCACCCTGATCCGTTGCCTGCTGGGCGAGTATGTCCACGATGGTGCGGTGCTGATTGATGGGCGCGATCCGCGGCGGGAGCGTACCGAGGTGCTGGGCATGATTGGCTTCGTGCCACAGTTGCCACCCCCTCTCAAAATGCCGGTGGGGCAGCTGATCGACTTTTCGGCTGCTCTGTGTGGAACTCCACCCAAGCGCATCCACGAGTTGGCCCTGCGTTTGGGGTTGGATCTGGATGGCATCCTGAAACGGCCCTTTGTGAAGCTTTCCGGCGGCATGAAGCAGAAGTTGCTGATTGCCATTGCCCTGGGGCGCGATGCCAAGGTTCTGGTCATGGACGAGCCGGCCGCAAACCTTGATCCGCAAGCAAGAAAAATATTCTTCGAGCTTCTCGCAGAGCGTGCCAGCAGCGCCACGATGCTGATTTCCAGCCACCGCATCAACGAGGTCTCATCTCTGGTGAATCGGGTGGTTGAACTGGATATGGGCAAGGTCGTTCTGGACGATAGCGTGGCGGACGATGTTGCCCTGTCGGGGATGCTTAGCGCACGGGTCACCAGCAGGCGACCCGAACCGGCACTGGCAAAAGCACTGGCCTTGTGGGAATTCCGGGCGTTGGACGCCGATCAGACCCAATGGGAGGGCATGGTTGCCGGGCCTGATCGCTTGCGTTTCCTGGGCATGGTGTCGCGCTATGTTTCGGTGGTCAGCCATGTTTCTGTATCGGAAGTCGAGCCATGAGGCGACGCGCATTGCTGGCGCACGGATTCGCACTGACGCCTCTGGCTTCGCTATTCTTGGCAGCATGCGGCGGTGATACGGATCTTCCCAACGGCATGGCTGTCTTCAAGTGGGACCGCGACGTTTGCACACGCTGCAAGATGGCGATCTCGGATCACCGCTTTGCCTGCCAGGTACGTGGGGGGCCAAAGAACACGGCGTTCAAGTTTGACGATATCGGTTGTGCTGCGACCTGGATCTCGGAGAAGCTCAAGGAGCACACCTGGTTGACCGATGCCGCAACCCGTGTGTGGGTGGCCGATTTCGCCAACCCGGGGAAGCAATGGCTCGACGCCACAACGGCCCACTATGTCAATGGCAAGACATCGCCCATGGGTTACAACTACGCAGCCTATGCAGACGCACAAAGTGGCAGCATCAGTTTTGATGCCATGGGGCAGAAGACTTCGGCCACGTGGCCAGCCAACTGCCTTCCAGGCCGGACCAAGACGGCCTCCATGGCCCCTGCGGGCTTGAAATAATCGATTCTCAGACACTATGAAACAAATCTGGCTGAATGCCAAACTTGATATGGCGGAATCCCTGCGAGCGCGCTGGTTCCTGATATACACGCTGGTCTTTGGCGGCATCGTCGCCTTGCTATTCCTGTTTGGTCTGACCGAATCGCGTGTGTTGGGCTTTATTGGCCTCTCGCGCCTGTTGGTGACCTACATCCAACTCACCATGGCGATCCTGCCGATTTTTGTGCTGATTACCACCGTGCGATCGGTTGCCGGAGACCGAGAGGCCGGTGTCTTTGAATATCTGCTGTCCCTGCCGGTATCCCTGGGCGCCTGGTTCTGGGGCAAGATTCTGGGGCGCTACCTGGTGATCTTTTTGCCAGTATTCGGCGCCATGGTGTTGGCCGTGGTCATTGCGCTGGTGAAGGGCATTGAGGTGCCATGGGGCATCTTCGGCTACTACACGGCTTTGCTCGCCGTGATGGCTGCGTGCTTCCTGGGCATCGGCATGCTGATCTCCACGCTGGCGCGCAGTACCGACATGGCGCAGGGCGCGGCCTTTCTCGTGTGGCTGACCTTTTTGCTGTTCCTCGATCTGATTCTGCTGGGAGTCATGATCCAGGGTAAGGTGGCTCCGGAGATCGCCGTGATGATGGCATTGGCCAATCCCCTGCAGGTATTTCGCACGGCAGCCCTGGCGCTGTTTGACCCCCAACTGATTGTTCTGGGGCCATCGGCGTTTGTGATTCTGGATACCTTTGGTGTGCTGGGCTACAAGGTGTTTGCGCTGGTGTATCCCCTGTTGTTGGGTCTGGTGTCGGCGGGTTTTGGATTTCTGCTGTTCAGACGCGGGGATCTTCCATGACCCGTGCTCGTGCACGTAGGATGGGGTGGCTGGGTCTGGTTGCTTTGACAGCATCCGTAGCGGTCTCGCCGGCTCTGGGTGAGGATGTCTCGCGTGCAGCGTCCAGGCAGGATGGCGCCGCACTGTTCTCCGCTGCGCTGATTGACCTCAGCAATCAACCGGCCAGCCTGTCGGGCTACCGCGGCAAGCCATTGGTTGTCAATTTCTGGGCACGCTGGTGTGGTCCCTGCAAGGTCGAAATTCCCGAGCTGGTCAGCCTGCAAAAGCGCAACACCGGCGTAGCCGTCGTGGGACTCAATATTGAGAGCAACTTTGCAAGTGTGCGCGACTTCGCCCATGCTTACGACATCAATTACCCGGTGTTCTTGACGCGCGAGCCGGGTCTCGCCCTCATGCAGACGTTGGGAAATCGCAAGACTGTCTTGCCATTTACCGTTGTACTCAATCGCCATGGGGACGTGGTCAGTACCCACATTGGCGCGATGACGCGGGAGAAGCTGGACGAAGCCGTGCAGCTGGCACTCAAACCCGTGCCGGAGCGCGGTGGCGCACCATGAGCAACGAACACGACATCAACCACAGCTTCGGTCGCGAGTCCGTCAATCAGGAACAGCGCCGTGAGCGCATACGCATTGTTTTCAATGCGGTCGCCCGCCGCTATGACCTGATGAACGACCTGATGAGCATGGGCATCCACCGTCTGTGGAAGCGCACGTTGGCTCGGCGTGTCCGGGACGTGCAGGGGCGGGTCATTGATCTGGCCGGCGGAACCGGCGACGTGGCGCATCTGCTGCTTGCGCCGGGGCGCCAGGTGGTTGTATGCGATCCCAGCTTGGCAATGATGCAGGTCGGTCAACAGCGCTTTGCCGGGAGCGATCTGCAATGGTTGTTGGGTGAAGCGGAGTGCATGCCCTTGGCTGACGCCAGCGTCGATCTGCTCACCGTGTCATTTGGTCTGCGCAACGCAACCCATCTTGAAAAGGCCTTGGCGGAAATCCGCAGGGTGCTCAAGCCTGGCGGCCGTTTTGTGTGTCTAGAGTTTTCTCAACCCGCTTTTTGGCTGGCACCGTTCTACAACTTTTACTCATTCCTGGTGATTCCCCGCCTGGGCGCAGCCGTGGCCCGTGAACCGTTGGCCTACCAGTATCTGGTGGAGTCCATTCGCCGTTTTCCTGCCCAGCGGGATTTCGCCGCCATGATGGAGCATGCCGGCTTTTCGGAGATTCACTGGGAGAATCTTTCCTTCGGCATCGCCTGTCTGCATTTCGGGACCCGCGCACATGAAGCCTGATCGATCCTTTGGTCTGCTCACCCAGCCGGTGCAGGGCTGGCTGGTCTGGTGGACGGCCATCCGTCCCCGCACACTGAGCATTGCCGCAACGCCCGTTGTGTTGGGCTCGGCGCTTGCCTGGTCGGAAGGGGCGCAGCCGTCATGGATGGTTTTGCTGGCCACGCTCGCGTGCGCCTTGCTCATCCAGGTGGGCACCAATTTGCACAACGATGTGGCAGATTTCGAACGCGGAACGGACCGTGCAGACCGTGTTGGCCCCCTGCGGGTGACGGCTGCGGGCTGGGTTCAGCCGGGCCAGGTGCGCAGTGCGGCGCGATTCAGCTTTGGGCTGGCACTGCTGCTGGGCTTGTACCTGGTTGTCCAGGGTGGCTGGCCGATTCTGGTGGCGGGGCTTGCTTCGCTGCTGGCAGGCTGGTCGTACTCTGGCGGTTTGCGGCCGATTTCGCACACTGCTTGGGGTGAGGTGTTTGTGCTGGTCTTCTTCGGCTTGGTAGCCGTGACGGGCAGCCACTGGCTGCAAGGTGGCGAGGGTATTGTGGACGCCATGTTGTGTGGTGCCGTTGTTGGCCTGCCTGCGGCAGCGGTGCTGCTGGTGAACAACTTTCGCGATCTGGAGAATGACATGCGCAGCGGTCGACGCACACTGGCTGCGTGTCTGGGCGATGCCGGATCACAACGTGCCTATGCCGCCATGGTCCTGGCGCCATTTGTGTTGGCAGCGGGGCTGGGCTTGCACGGTCATCCCGGTGCGGTGTTGGCTGCGTTGGCTATTCCCTCTGCGGCGAAGTTGCTGCCCCGGTTGCGGCGCAATGCGTCTGGCGCACAACTCAACATGTTGCTGGGAGCCACGGCACGCCTGGGTTTGATGCTGGGCGTTCTCCTGTCGGTAGGGGTGTTTTTGTGAGAGTCGATGTGGTGCAAGCGCTTTTGCCCCTGGCGTTGGCATTCATCATGTTTTACCTCGGGACGACCCTGGTGCTCAACGACTTTCGTCAGGTTGCACGGCGGCCCAGGGCTGTGGTGGTCGGACTGATCGGTCAACTGCTTCTGGTTCCGCTAGCAGGGTTCCTCATTGCCAGCATCAGTGGACTGGACCCCGCCATGGCCGTGGGTTTGATGGTGTTAGTGGCCTGTCCGGGGGGGGTGAGTTCCGGTTTGTTGACCCATTTGGCGCGGGGTGACACGGCCTTGTCCATTACGCTGACAGCCGTGACGAGTCTGGCCTCGGTTCTGACCTTGCCGCTCGTTGTAGGGCTGTCCTTCCAATACTTCATGGGAAACCAACTTGCAGTGCAACTGCCCCTGGCTTCCATGGTGCGCGGCATCTTCATCCTGACGACTCTCCCGGTGCTGGCCGGCATGGGCTTGCGCTGGCGGTTTCCCCTGCGAGTGGGGCGGTTTGAAAAGATCGGCGGGCGCATTGCGACTGCACTATTCGTTCTCATTGTTTTGGCGACCTTTTGGGATCAACGCCTGGTCCTGTTCGAACATCTGCCCCGCCTGGGACCGGCGACGCTGGCTCTCAATGTGCTGATTCTGGGTGCAGCATATGCGCTGGCAGTGCAAGCGCGTATCGCCCGAACAGACCGTATTGCGGTGGTGACCGAGTGCGGTCTTCAGAATTCGGCGCTCGGAATTTATGTCTGTCTGCATTGGTTGGCTGCGCCTGCCATGAGTGCACCCAGCGTGGTGTACGCATTGCTGATGAATGCAGGCGCGTTGGCATTTGTTGTGCTGATGCGCAAGACAAAGAAGCTGTGACCGTGCGCCGCGTGGGCTTGTCTTCAGTATTCCTGTGGTTGGCGCTGAGCGCGCCAGCTTTATGCGCGGCCACACAGGCCCTGCAGCCTTTGTTGGACGCAACTCCCAAAGGCGGAACCCTGCGGTTGGCGCCAGGTGTGTATCAGGGGCCTGCGACCATTCGCCACACCATGGTGATCGACGGTGACCATCGTGCGGTGATCCAGGGGGATGGGCGCGGAACCGTGCTCAGCGTGGAAGCCGATGGCGTGACGCTACGCGGTTTGCGCCTGCGGGGCAGTGGTGATTCCCATGATCGCGTGGATGCAGGCTTGCTATTGCAGGGGGATGGGCACCGCGTGGAGGACAACGACTTCGACGACGTTCTGTTTGGACTGCATCTTAAAGGCGTCAATCGCACCCTGATCAAGGGCAACCGGGTGACCGGGAAACTCCTGAGCGTCGGCCTGCGGGGTGATGCACTGCGTATGTGGAACAGCCGCAATAACCGGATTGAAGACAACCGTTTCACCCGCGCACGCGATCTCACTGTTACCAACTCGCCCGATAACCGCTTCACCGGAAACCATTTTTCCGATGGCCGCTACGGGATGCATCTGATTTTTTCCCCTCGCCTGCATATCGAGAACAACCACCTGACGCATACGGGAACCGGCATCGTGGGTCTCTACTCGCCGGGCCTGACACTGCGTGGCAATCACATCGCGCACGCCCTGACCGACGGAGGGGCTGGCATCATGATCAAGGAAAGTCCGCAATCGGTCGTGGAGAATAACCAGATTCTGCACTGTGCCGTAGGCCTGAAAGCGGATGCATCGCTCGATGCGCGCAACGCTCTGGTTGTCAGGGGCAATCAGTTCGCGCACAACATCGTTGGACTGGCTTTCTATGGGGAGACCGGCGGCCACCAGTTCATGGACAATCGCTTTGAGCGCAACCTGACGACGGTTGCCGTTAGCGCTCCGGGTGTGGGCAGTGCCAACATTTGGCGCGATAACCACTGGGATGAGTACCAGGGTTTTGATCGCAACCGTGATGGCGTTGGCGACACGGCCCATGAGTTGTACCTGTTTGCCGATCGCATCTGGATGGAGACCCCCATGGCCACCTTTTTCCGCAACTCACCGGCGCTGGAGATGTTGGATTTTCTGGAGCGCCTGGCGCCATTTTCCTCACCCCACCGTCTGCTGCGCGACCCGCAACCCCGTATGCGGTAGTGCGGCCTTTTATTTGCAATCTCTCGACTTCAAGGAAGACTTCCATGCAATTGCGTTTCCCCTCCGTGCTCGCCCTGGCTTTGGTGCATCTTGCATTCCAGGCACCCGCCCTTGCGGCCGATTCCGATGCGGGTCTGGCCGCAGTGGGTGAGCTGGCACAGATCAATGGGCAGGCCCTGGCCTGCCAGGACATGGCAACTGTCGCAAAGGCCAAGAAGCTCATGCTGGCGCACGCGCCGAAAACCCCCCGCTATGGCAACCTCTTTGAAGAGTCCACCAACAGCAGCTATCTGACCCAGGTCCGCGGCACGTCGGCTTGTCCGGATTCCGTGACCTTTGCCGGAAAGCTGGATGCGCTGGCAAAGCGCCTGCAGGAAGCCTTGCCCGCAGCACCGACTGGAACACCGTGACATGCAGACACTGAGCGTGCGAGGGCGCTTGCCTTACAGCATTTTGATGGCTGCGCTGATGTCCATGGCACCGGCTTGGGGGCAGACAGTACCCTCAGTTGCGGATCTACCCGCAGCTGCTCCGACCTTCGCGAGCGCGTTCTCCCCCCGCTACCTGCTCATGAGTCCGGGGGGGCGGGCCATTACCTCCGAAGACTTTCGGGGCCGCCTGCAATTGGTCGCTTTCGGATTTACGTCCTGCCCGGATGTGTGCCCCACCACGCTGCTGGAAATGACGCATGTGCTGACAGCGCTGGGTGACAGGGCACACTTTGTCCAGCCCATCTTCATCACCGTGGACCCCCAGCGCGACACGGCTCAGGTATTGGGTGCGTACACCCTGGCATTTGATTCGCGCATTCTGGGGCTGACCGGGTCGGATGATCTGGTGCGGCGCGCAACGGACAGTTTCAAGGTTCAATTCCAGAAGGTCCAGGAGACCGGCGCGCACCCGGATGCCTACACCATGGACCATTCGACCGGTATGTTTTTGCTCGGGCCCGATGGCGTGCTGCTGCGCAAGTTTGGTTATGGCACCCCGGTTGCAGACATGGTGGCGCCCATCCAATTCTGGTTGAACAGTACCGGAAAATGAGGCGGCGTAGCTTCCTGCATCTGGTTGGTGGTGCGTTGCCTGGCGTGGTGGCCGCTTTGGCGCCAGTTCCCGCCACCGCCGAGGGAGCAACAGAGAGAGTGATCATCATCGGGGGTGCCTGGGCCGGTCTGAGTGCGGCCCGGGAGTTGCGCCAGCTAGCACCGGACCTGGATGTACTGGTGATAGACCGGGAGCCCATACTGCGGTCGCTGCCCTTGAGCAACACCTGGTTGGTGGACCGGACGCCGGAGCGCATGCCCCGTCTGGACCGCGCGGTCCTGGCTGGTCAGGTCGGCTATCGATTCCTCGCCGCCGAAGTGCTGCAGGTGGATCGGGCGCAGCGCCGCGTGCATACCTCCAAGGGGGCGCTGGAGTATGACTGGTTGTTGATTGCTACGGGTCTGAGCTACGACTACGGTGCGTGGTTTGGTGGGGACTTGCAAGCCGGCAGAGTCGCGCGCGAAAACTTCCCGGCTGGCTTTGTGGCCGACGAACTGGATCGACTCAAACAGGGCCTGGCCGGCTTTGGTGGTGGCACGCTGGTCATGACCATTCCCGCGTCACCCTACCGTTGTCCGCCTGCGCCGTACGAACGCGCCATGATGCTGGCCTGGTGGCTCAAGACCCGGCGCATCAAGGGCAAGCTGATTGTTTTGGATGCCGGCGGCGGTTTGCCACGATTTACCCGCCTGTTTGCGGATCGCTACCCGGACCACATCGAGCATCGCCCCTACTCGGTGATTCGCTCGGTGGACCCGCATGGGCGGCGGGTGCTGACCGATGATGACGATCTGCGCTTTGACCATGCCCTGTTGCTGCCCCCGATGGGAGCCTGCCCGTTGGTGGAGCGTGCAGGCCTGCTGGAACGGGACAAGCAGGGCCAGACTGTGCCGTGGGCCCGTGTGGACCCTGTGCGTTTGTGTTCCCCCCTGGATGACCGTGTGTATCTGGCGGGTGATCTGGTGGGCACTGTGTCGCCCCTGTTTGGTCACTATCCGAAGACCGCGCATATGGCGGTCCGTCTGGGCGCCATAGCCGCACAGCAGATTGCGGCACGCAGCACGCGTGCGCAGGAGTTGCCGGTTCAGCTGCCCCACAGCATTTGCCATGTCTGGCTGGATGCCGAGCCACCAGAGCAGTTGCGCATGGACGCCCAGTACCGCATGCGGGGTGATGGCGTCATCACACAGGCTGTAACCCAGCACGACAATCCCCAGCCGCGCGATGAAGACTTGCAGTGGGGAATGGGCCTCTACACCGGGGCCTTTGGTGCCACGCCCAAGTAACCCACCATCCACCCGCGTTAGTGGCGTGCGTACACACTGGTGCGGCCGTCTTTGCCCACCAGCAGGGTGTTGAAAGCCTCGCGGCGAATTTCCCGGGGCTGTGTTCCGGTGTCCAGGATCGTGCAGGCGGTGTCGCAGATCGGGTTGTAGCTTTCTCGACCCGGCGCGCCACCCGGTAGTCCTGGCACTGCCAGGCCGCGTGCCCGGGGCTTCTCCTTGAGCAGCAACAAAATATCCTCGGCAGGTACGTGGCCCTCAATGAAATAGCCGTTCACGCGTGCCGTGTGCACCGATTCCAGCTGCGAGGGCACGTTGAGCCAGCGCTTGATCTTTGGCATCTCCGCCAGTGGTTTCTCTTCCATCGTCACGACAAATCCGTTCTGCCGCAAATGGTCGGCCCAATCGATACACGCCAGGCAGGGACTGGGCGCATAGACCACCACGGGAGGCAGTGGTGCAGAATCCTGCGCCTGTGCAGCTTGCATCAGCAGACCCAGCAGCAACGCACCGGAACGCAAGTAGCCGCGCATCAGCAGGCCTTCCCGGGTTTGCAGCCCTTGAGCATCCACAGGGAAATTTCGCCTGCCAGTTCGTCCGCGCGGACTTTGCGCGCCAGACTCAACACGTCGCGACCTGCGTTGGTTTTGATCAGGGGGTCGGCACCAGCCTGCAGCAGCAACATGGCGTTGGCCTTGCGGATGCTGAATGCTGCCATGTGCAATGGGGTTCGCCCCTCACTGTCGCGGGCATTGGGGTTGGCTCCGGCAGCCAGCAGGGCCTTGAGCGGACCGCTATCCGTGTTCATGGCGGCGTAGTGCAGGGGGCTGGCTCCCAGCGGGGTGCGAATGTCGCGCGCCTGGGGCGTTTCCCGGAGCAGGCGCTCCACATCGCTGCGTGTTCCCATGCGTGCGGCGTCATGGATGGGGGCCTCGTTCAGGCTGACCGGGCCGCTATCCGCTGCCACTGGTGCTTGCGCCAAGGCTGCCAGCGACACCAGGGGCAGCAACAGCGCGACAGCCCAGGTTCTGAGACAGGTGATGACTGGCGTCATTGCGGTTGCTCCGTCTGGATCAGCGTCAGATACGCCAGCACGTCTTGCAGGTCCGAGGCCTTCAGCGTATTCAAAATGCCGCGCATTTCCACTTCATCGTGTGAGCGCTCGCCTTTGACAAAGGCGTTCATCTGCTTCATCAGGTAGTTGCTGTACTGCCCGACCAGTCGGGGAAACTTGCCGCGGCCCATGCCGTCCTTGCCGTGGCAGGCGGCACATTCCTTGCGATAAATCTTGCCACCGTTGTCCAGGTCTCCCGGTGCCCGCGGAATGATCATGACCTTTTCCACCGCTGTCAGGCGGGTCAGCGCGTCATCATCCGGCTTGAACTCCGGCCATTGGGTTGGCAACTCGATGCCCGCCAGGTAGGCCGCCACGTCCTCGGCATCCTGATCCGACATTTCACGTTCCTGGGTGTACGGGAACATGGGCAGGTTGATGCGCGTACGGGCGCGGAAAGACTTAAGCTGGTCCGCAATGTGGGCGGCACGCTGGCCACCGATGCGGGGGTATTCGCCACGCTTGCCGCCCTGGCCAAATTCGCCGTGGCAGCCCGCACAGGTTGCGTTGATTTCCTTGCCGCGTTCCAGATTTTGCGCGCCCACCGGCGACGCTGCAGCACAGAAAAAGAATACAGAAATCAGCAGTTTGTTCATCATGTGTCCGGGACCCACCGTTCATTCGATTCGGTTTTTCATTCTGCCCCGGCACATGGAATGGCGCCTTGATCAAGGATAAGTTTCTGCCGTCATCCTCACATCAGCAGGTGCTCTCCGGCGTTGTCGCCGCCCAGCGTGACGTAGTTCACCTTGCGGATGTCCATCAGCTTCTTGCCACC
>JAVBYK010000248.1 GCA_030824095.1 bacterium | reverse complement strand
GGTGATTTGTTGCGTTCAGCGGCCAAATCCGGTGATTTGAACTTCTTTGGCAATGTTGAAGGTAACGATATCTTCAAGGGCACCGTTGATCTGGTGGTGTGCGACGGCTTTGTCGGCAATGTCGCGTTGAAGACCAGCGAAGGCCTGGCAGCGATGATTCTGGGCTTCCTGAAGGCAGAGTTTGTTCGCAATGTATTTACCAAACTGGCCGCAATTGCCGCTTACTCGGTGCTAAATGCGCTGAAAAAGCGGGTTGACCACCGACGCTACAACGGTGCGGCACTGTTGGGCCTGCGCGGTCTGGTTTTCAAGAGCCATGGCTCCGCTGACGAGCTGGGTTTTGGCTACGCTTTGCAGCGGGCGTATGATGCAGCCCGAAACAACTTGCTTGACCGTGTCCAGGTCCGCATCGCCCACGCAGCGCCCCTTCTGGCGAATTCCGAGAGCGTGCAATAGCCGGCACGGGTGACACCATCATCCCCACCATGAAACGATATTCGCGAATTACAGGCACTGGCAGCTACTTGCCCCCGCGCAGACTGACCAATGCCGATCTGGTGACGCAATTGGCCGCCGCGGGAGTGGAAACTTCCGACGAGTGGATCGTGGAACGCACCGGTATCCGGGCGCGCCATTTCGCCGATGATGGTGTGTTCAGCAGCGACCTCGCTCTGGAGGCGGCCAAGAATGCACTGCAAGCCGCCGGCCGCAGCGCTAAGGATGTGGACCTGATCATCGTGGCCACGTCCACGCCGGACATGGTGTTCCCGTCTACCGCCTGCATCCTGCAGAACAAACTGGGCGCCAACGGCGGTGCGGCTTTTGACGTGCAGGCAGTGTGCAGCGGTTTTGTCTATGCATTGACCGTCGCCGACGCCATGATCCAGACCGGAGCTGCCAAGTGCGCGCTGGTCGTGGGAGCCGAAATTTTTTCCCGCATCCTGGATTTCAAGGACCGCACCACCTGTGTGCTGTTTGGCGACGGCGCTGGCGCAGTTGTGTTGGAAGCATCCGACAAGCCCGGCATCCTGGCCAGCGACCTGCATGCCGATGGCAAGCATGTCGGCATTCTGTGTGTTCCCGGCCATGTTTCGGGCGGCGCCATTTTGGGCGACCCTCTGCTGAAGATGGATGGTCAGGCGGTTTTCAAGCTGGCCGTCGGCCTGCTGGAAAGCGCAGCCCGGGCAACCCTGGCCAAGGCCAACCTGACGGATGCCGACATTGACTGGCTGGTGCCGCACCAGGCGAATATCCGCATCATGCAGAGCACGGCGCGCAAGCTCAAACTCTCCATGGACAAGGTAGTGGTCACGGTGGGCGAACATGGCAACACATCGGCGGCATCTATTCCGCTGGCGTTGGACACTGCGGTGCGCGCAGGCCAGGTCAAGACCGGCGAAACCCTGCTGCTCGAAGGCGTGGGTGGTGGTTTCACCTGGGGTGCTTTGCTCCTTATTTTGTAGCGGTCTACGCCCAAGCGGCGAGGGCTAGTGGTCATTTTTAATAAGAACAAGTCTATGAAACAGTTTGCATTTGTTTTTCCCGGACAAGGATCGCAATCGGTTGGCATGCTGGATGCTTGGGGCGACAACCCGGTGGTTGCGCAAACCCTGCAGGAAGCCTCGGACGCGCTGGGCGAAGATGTCGCCAAGCTGATCCACGAAGGCCCGAAGGAAGCCCTGGCGCTGACAACCAACACCCAGCCCGTGATGTTGGTGGCCGGCGTGGCCGCCTACCGTGTCTGGATGGCCGAAGGTGGCCAGGCGCCGTCCGCCGTGGCCGGTCACTCGTTGGGCGAATACACTGCGCTGGTGGCTGCGGGTTCGCTGACCCTGGCGCAAGCAGCGCCGCTGGTGCGCTTGCGTGCGCAAGCCATGCAGGAAGCGGTTCCTGTTGGTGTGGGCGCCATGGCGGCTATTCTGGGCATGGACGCGGCTAAGGTAACCGCGGGCTGCCTGGAAGTGACCCAGTCCTTTGGTGCTGGCTCTGCGGAAACCGTGGAAGCGGTCAACTTCAACGACCCAGCCCAGACCGTAATCGCCGGTAGCAAGGCCGCAGTCGAAAAGGCGTGTGAAGTGCTCAAGGCCAATGGCGCCAAGCGTGCCTTGCCATTGCCGGTGTCGGCCCCGTTCCATTCCCGGCTCATGCAACCTGCCGCTGAAAAGCTCAAGGAGCGGCTGGTGAATGTGGAACTGCTCGCCCCGCAAATTCCGCTGGTCAACAATATTGACGTAGCGGTCGAGACCGACCCCAACCGCATCCGCGACGCGCTGTACCGCCAGGCTTTTGGCCCGGTGCGCTGGGTGGAATGTGTGCAGACGATCAAGTCACGCGGGTTGACTACACTGGTCGAATGTGGTCCGGGCAAGGTATTGGCCGGCATGGTCAAGCGCATTGACCCCGAGTTGACCGGTCTGGCGCTGTTCGACCCCGCCACGTTGCAAGACATCAAAGGTGCATTGGTATGAGTGAAGTGAAATTTGAAGGCCAGGTGGCTCTGGTGACGGGTGCCTCGCGCGGCATCGGTGCGGCAATTGCATTGGAGCTGGCGCGCAAGGGACTGAAGGTCATCGGTACGGCGACCACGGATGCGAGTGCAGCCAAGATCAGCGAAACCCTGTCTGCCTTTGCCGGTTGCAGTGGACGCACGCTGGATGTGACCCAGGGTGCCGCCGGCGAGGCGTTGGTGGATGCCATCGTCAAGGAATACGGTGGCCTGCAGGTGCTGGTGAACAACGCCGGCATCACCCGCGACAATCTGGCCATGCGCATGAAGGATGACGAGTGGGATGCCGTGATCGAGGCCAATCTCAAGGGCGTTTTCCGCATGAGTCGGGGCGTGATGCGCACCATGATGAAGCAGCGCTATGGCCGCATCATCAACATTACCTCGGTTGTCGGAGCATCTGGCAACCCGGGTCAGGCCAACTACGCCGCAGCCAAGGCCGGCGTGGCCGGCATGACGCGTGCACTGGCGCGTGAACTGGGTTCGCGCAACATCACCGTCAACTGCATTGCCCCGGGTTTCATTGAAACCGACATGACCGCCAGCCTGGGCGAAGAGCAGCAAAAAGCCCTGTTGGGCCAGATCCCGCTGGGTCATCTGGGCAAGCCCGCCGACATCGCGCATGCTGTTGCATACTTGGCGTCTCCCGGCGCAAGCTATGTGACCGGGCAGGAGCTGCATGTCAACGGTGGCATGTACATGTAAGAATTGCAGGTTCAGCCGATTTGTCCGTTCGGCGACCCGGTTAGAGTTGCGGCTCTAAGCCCGGGTAAAATTACGGATTCTTTTACAACCCTTAGAGGGAAGCCATGAGTGATATCGAAGTCCGCGTCAAAAAAATCATTGCCGAGCAACTCGGTGTGGAAGAGTCTCAAGTAACCAACGAAAAAGCCTTCGTGGCCGATCTGGGTGCTGATTCTCTGGACACCGTTGAATTGGTGATGGCGTTGGAAGACGAGTTCGGAATTGAAATTCCCGATGAAGACGCGGAGAAGATCACCACCGTGCAAAACGCGATCGATTACGCGAACACCCACAAGAAAGCCTGACAGGGCTTTTCACCGCATTGCGGTGTTGATCGGATTCGGGCAGGCGCGGTCAAAAACCACGTGTCTGCCGGTCCGTAACATGGCCGTTGCAAACGGCTTTTTTTTGACCAACTGCTGAAAACTGATTGCTATGTCCCGTCGTCGCGTTGTTGTCACAGGTTTGGGTTGTGTTAGTCCCGTTGGAAACACGGTAGACGAGGCATGGGCCAACATCATCGCCGGCAAGTCTGGCATTGGAACGATCACCCGATTTGATGCGTCCGCCTTCTCCTGCCAGATTGCCGGAGAGGTGCGCAATTTCAACTTGGATGCCTACATCGGCACCAAGGAAGCGCGCACGATGGATACGTTCATCCACTACGGCATTGCGGCCGCTATGCAGGCTGTCGTCGATGCGGGCTTGTCCACGGGTGATGCGCTCAGTGAAGAAGAGGCCACACGCATAGGTTGCGTGATCGGCTCCGGCATTGGTGGCCTGCCTCTGATCGAGAACATGCACACCGAATATGTCAACCGCGGTCCGCGGCGCATTTCGCCATTCTTTGTTCCGGCCACCATCATCAACATGATCGCCGGTCATGTGTCCATGCGCTACGGCTTCAAGGGACCCAATATTGCGATCGTCACGGCCTGCACCACGGGTTTGCACTGCATTGGCGACGCCGGCCGCATGATCGAATACGGCGATGCTGACGTCATGATCGCCGGCGGCTCTGAAGCTACTGTGTCGCCGCTGGGCATTGGCGGATTTGCCGCCATGCGGGCGCTCTCCACCCGCAATGACGACCCTGCCACTGCATCCCGCCCCTGGGACAAGGACCGCGATGGTTTTGTGCTGGGTGAAGGCGCTGGCGTGCTGGTCCTCGAAGAATACGAGCATGCCGTGGCACGCGGTGCCAAGATTTATGCCGAACTGGCGGGCTTTGGCATGAGTGCCGACGCCGGCCACATGACGGCTCCGAGTATGGATGGTCCCCGTCGCGCCATGCTGAGCGCCTTGCGCAATGCGGGTGTCAACGCGGATCAGGTGGATTACCTGAACGCGCACGGCACGTCCACGCCGCTGGGCGATTTGAACGAGACGAACGCCATCAAGGCGGCACTGGGCGACCATGCCAAGAAGACCGTCGTCAACTCGACCAAGTCCATGACCGGACATTTGCTGGGCGGGGCTGGAGGAATCGAGTCGGTCTTTACGGTGCTGGCGGTCCACCACCAGAAGAGCCCGCCGACCATCAATCTCTTCAACCAAGACCCCGAGTGCGACCTGGACTACTGCGCCAATGTGGCCCGAGACATGCGCATTGATGTGGCGCTCAAAAACAACTTTGGCTTTGGCGGGACCAACGGCTCGCTGGTGTTCAAGCGCGTCTGAGCGCAGCGGGATACCGGTCACACGACATGCACCGGGCCCCTGCGGTCAGTTTTTCGGTAGGCCGGTCACGCTGGCATCTGGGCTGTGTTGGTTTGCTTTGCGCGGCCTCGTTGATCACTGCGCTTGTCTTTGTTCTGAATGCATCCATTTGGGATTGGCGCTGTGTAGCCGTGCTCGGCGCGGCGCTGCTGGCGCCGATTCTGGCCGTTAGAGGCTGGCAAAGATCTCCGTCGGGGCAGTTGCGCTGGGATGGCCAGCAGTGGCACTGGTCGGGCTTCGCCACGACGCAAGCCTGCCGGTTATCCTTGTTGGTGGACCTCCAGCGCGTGGTGTTGGTACGCCTCTCTGGGGAAGATCACCCCTCTGTTTGGTTGTGGCTGGAGGCCGCCCCCGGCAGTATCCATTGGATGCCCCTGCGCAGGGCGATTGTTTCCAGTCTGAGAGATGGTGCCGGCCACGTGTCCACTGATGCAGGGGAGCTGGCGTGAGCCTCGAACTGCCAGCCTCGCCCCAGGACACGGATCTGGTGCTGGTGCAGCGAACCGTGGCTGGCGATCAGCGGGCTTACGGGTTGTTGGTGCTGAAGTACCAGCGGCGCATCCAGCGCCTGATAGGCCGCATGGTGCGCGACGTGGATCTGGTGGAAGACATCTCCCAGGAGACCTTTGTACGGGCCTACCGTGCCCTGCACCAGTTCCGGGGTGATGCCCAGTTTTACACCTGGCTCTACCGCATCGCGGTCAATACCGCCAAAAAATTCCTGCTGGAGCTCAAACACGACCCCACGGTGGCGGAGAGTTTTTTGGCAAACGACGAGGAAGATGAAACTTCCTGGCGAAAAAACGAACAAACCACCGATGAAGGGCCGGAATCGATTCTGGCTGCGAAGGAGATCGCTGCTGTTGTCAATGCCGCGATGGATGACTTGCCAGCGGACCTGAGGCAGGCAGTGACCCTGCGTGAAATTGAAGGTTTGAGCTACGAGGAAATCGCTGTTGCCATGAATTGTCCGGTGGGGACGGTGCGTTCTCGCATTTTTCGGGCCCGAGAGGCCATTTCGCAGAAAGTGAAGCCATTGTTGGATAGGCAGGGTGGAAAACGCTGGTGAGATCTGTATATGAATGAAGCGAATGCTACTTCCCGGGAACGTATCTCCGCGCTGGTCGATGGTGATTTGCGGGGTGACGCCTGTGCCAGGGCGTTGACTGAACTTCTGGACGACGAGGAAGCCGTTGGGACTTGGCACACGTACCAAGTAGTGGGCGATGTGCTGCGCAGTGCGGAACTTGCACCAACGCGCAGTGATTTGGCGTTTTGGGAGAAGCTGGAAGATCGTCTGGCGCAGGAGCCGCAGCGCCCGGATCGGGTTGAAGTTGCGCTTGGTGGGTCCCGTCCGATGGGCATGCAGCCTGGCGCCTTGAATGTTGACCGACCCGGCGCCAACGCTTCCATTTTTCGCTGGAAGATGCTGGCGGCAACGGCCTGCACCGCGCTGGTTGGCGTGGTGGGGCTGGGTTTGTGGACCCAGACCGGCCAAAGCGCCGATGCGCGCATGGCTGAAGTGGTGCCCAATGCGCCAGTGGTGCCGCAGGTGGTTACGGCCGAGAGTAATGTGGGAACCATGATGCGCGATCCCCAGCTGGATGAGTTGATGGCTGCGCACCGGCAATTGGGTGGGCATTCCGCGCTGCAGGTTCCTGCTGGCTTTTTGCGCAATGCCACCTACGAGGGGGCTGGCCGGTGATACGTTTGTTGGGCCGATGTATTGTCCTGGTGCTGGCGGGGTTCCTGTGTGCGGCACAGGGTTCCGAGGTGATTCCGACCGGTGACTCATCCCTGAATGCCTGGCTGATGCGGGTGCATCAGGCGGCGCGGCAAAGCGTCTATACCGGCACCTTCGTGGTGTCATCCGGTGGCAACATGGCCAGCGCGCGCATCTGGCATGTCTGCGATGGCGCCCAGCAACTGGAACGGGTCGAGACCTTGAGTGGTACACCGCGGGCCATCTTCCGCCGCAACGATCAGGTCGTCACCTTCTTTCCGTTGTCGAAAGTAGCGGTGGCGGAGGTTCGTGAATCCCTGGGACTGTTTCCCAGCCTGCTCAAGTCCAGTGACTCCTCGATTGGCGATTTTTACCGTCTCAAGATTCTGGGCAGTGAACGCATTGCCGGCTTTGATGCGGAAATAGCGCAACTCATCCCCCATGACCGCCTGCGTTACGGCTACCGCGTGTGGAATGAAAAAAAAACGGGTCTGATCATCCAGTTGCAGACCCTGGACCTGGACGGCAAGGTGCTGGAACAGGCAGCATTCTCGGAGTTGCAAATGGATGCACCGGTGAACGTCAGCAAGCTGTCGAGACTGGGTAATACCGACGGCTACCGGGTGCTGCGACCCGAACTGCAGAAAACCAGTGCGGAAGCCCAGGGCTGGGGTCTGCGCAAGGAGGTCGATGGCTTCAAACCCATGGCGTGCTACCAGCGCCCGG
The DNA here is from genome assembly GCA_030824095.1 of bacterium. GTDB lineage: Bacteria > Pseudomonadota > Gammaproteobacteria > Burkholderiales > Burkholderiaceae_C > Allorhodoferax. The sequence continues at coordinate 5,220 of JAVBYK010000248.1, read as the reverse complement.
TTGCGGGGCAGGCGGGTGTCGGTGTGAGCCCGGCCAGCGCCATGCAATGGATTTTTTCTGATGGTGTGGCGACGGTGTCTCTGTTTGTTGAAGCCTTTGATGCGCGCCGCCATCAGCGTGAGGGCGTCACTGACATGGGTGGTGCCACCCATACGCTGACACGTCGCATCAGCGACTGGTGGGCCACCGTGGTGGGGGAGGTGCCTCCGGCTACCCTGATGGCGTTTGCCCAGGCCCTTGAACGCAAAAAATAAGTCCTTATTTGGAACGCTGTCAGCAATTTCTGCTCAATGACAGTACCGATTATTTGAATGGAAGTAACAAGATGACACGTCTCATGTTCAAACCTTTGCGCACCTTTTTCGTGGCACTCAGTATGGCCACGATGGCTTTTGTGGCGGTCTCACCGATGCAAACGGCCCATGCACAGGCGCGGGTGTTGCCGGATTTCACGGATCTGGTGGATCAGGTGGGGCCTTCGGTGGTCAACATCCGCACCATGGAGAAGGTTACCCCCCGATCAGCCCAGGGCGGTCCTGGGGATGAAGAAATGCTGGAGTTCTTCCGGCGCTTCGGTATTCCCATGCCCAACATGCCGCGTCAGGCACCGCGTCAGAACCGTCCCCAGCAGGAAGAAGAGCACCCCCGCGGTGTGGGTTCCGGTTTTATTCTCACCGCCGATGGTTTCATCATGACCAATGCCCACGTGGTGGATGGTGCGGATGAGGTCATCGTCACGCTGACCGACAAGCGGGAGTTCAAGGCGAAGATCATTGGGACCGACAAGCGCAGCGATGTGGCCGTGGTCAAGATCGAAGCCACCGGTCTGCCGGCCGTCAAGGTTGGGGATGTGGGGCGCTTACGCGTCGGCGAATGGGTGATGGCAATTGGCTCGCCCTTTGGGCTGGAGAATTCGGTGACGGCAGGTATTGTGAGTGCCAAGCAGCGCGACACCGGTGACTATCTACCATTCATCCAGACCGATGTGGCCATCAATCCCGGCAACTCGGGTGGCCCCTTGATCAACATGCGGGGTGAGGTGGTGGGTATCAACAGCCAGATTTATTCCCGCTCGGGCGGTTTCATGGGCATTTCGTTTGCCATTCCCATGGACGAGGCCGTGCGTGTGAGTGAGCAATTGCGCAACTCCGGTCGCGTGTCGCGGGGCCGTATTGGTGTGACGATTGAACCGGTGGGTAAAGACCTGGCCGAGTCGATTGGTCTGGGCAAGCCTTCTGGAGCTCTGGTGCGCGCGGTGGAGTCTGGCTCGCCCGCTGAAAAGGCCGGCATTGAGGGCGGTGACATCATCACGCGCTTTGACGGCAAAACCATCGAGAAATCCAGCGATCTGCCTCGCATGGTCGGCGGCACCAAACCTGGCACCAAGAGCACACTCACCGTGTTCCGCCGCGGTGCGACCAAGGAGCTGAGCATCACCATTGCAGAAGTGGAGTCGGACAAGCCATTGGCCAAGGCCTCGGCCCGCGAAGACAAACCCAAGGCATCGGCTGCGGGCCAAGCGGTGGGGCTCAGTGTGAGTGAACTGACGGATGCGCAAAAGAAAGAGTTGAAGATCAAAGGTGGCGTGCGGGTGGACGCTGCGGTGGATGCAGCGGCCCGGGCGGGGCTGCGTGAAGGCGATGTCATTCTGGCGCTGGCCAATACTGACGTTGCATCGGTGAAGGAGTTTGAAACGGCTCTGTCCAAGCACGACAAATCCAAGGCGCTGCCGGTGCTCATCCGCCGTGCGGACCTGACCCAATTCGTCATCATCAAGCCCGCGCGTTGACGCACACGGTGGCGAAACAACCCTGAAACCGAGTGGGTTTTGGGGTAGATGAAGGGCAACTCGATAGATTTTTTGTATCAGTTGTTCTTCATTTAAAAATGTGTGCGCACGCTAACTTTCAATCCAAATTTGAAATTTGGTTAGAATGTGGGGTCTGAAATGCCCGTTATGGGCATATGGACTCGGGAAAATCCATCATATGGGATGGCGACAAGTCCCCCACAGCTGATCCACAGATCACCCACAAGTTGTGCAGAAGCTTATCCCGGATATTGTTGATAACCTGTGTGTAAAATAACTGTTGCTGAGCCACAACGACGTCGGAATGCTCTTTTTGGGGCTTTGTTTTCAGGACTTTTTGCCTACAATGAAGCTCCAACTATCGCAGTTGCCAATGATTGTTGGTTCAGGGCGCGTCCTTATTCGACGCGCCCTTTTTTCTTGCTCGAATCAAATTAATTCAACCACTTAAGCGTTTTCGTTGATGAATCACATCAGAAATTTTTCGATCATTGCGCACATTGATCATGGCAAATCCACACTCGCGGACCGACTGATCCAGCGCTGTGGCGGTCTCGAAGCACGGGAGATGGAAGCGCAGGTTCTGGACTCGATGGATATCGAAAAAGAGCGTGGGATAACCATCAAGGCGCAGACCGCCGCACTGCAGTACAAAGCAAAAGATGGGCAGGTCTACAACCTCAATCTGATCGATACACCAGGCCATGTGGACTTCTCGTATGAAGTGAGTCGTTCGCTGTCTGCATGCGAGGGCGCTTTGCTGGTGGTCGATGCATCGCAAGGTGTGGAAGCGCAGACCGTTGCGAACTGCTACACCGCACTCGACCTGGGTGTTGAAGTGCTGCCGGTGCTCAACAAGATTGATCTCCCCAACGCCGACCCCGACAACGCGCGCAGCGAGATCGAGGACGTGATTGGCATCGACGCCACCGAGGCAATTGTGTGCTCGGCCAAGACGGGTCTCGGTATCGACGACATTCTGGAAGCCATCGTCGCCAAGATTCCCGCGCCCAAAGGCAACCCCGATGCGCCACTGCGCGCCATGATCATCGACAGCTGGTTTGACAGCTATGTGGGTGTGGTGATGCTGGTGCGCGTGGTTGATGGTCGCCTAGGCAAGGGCGAGCGCATCAAGATGATGGCATCCGGCGCTACCTACAACGCCGACAACCTGGGTGTGTTCACACCCGCCAACCAGCCACGTCCGTCGCTGGAAGCGGGCGAGGTGGGATACATCATTGCCGGCATCAAGGAACTGCAGGCCGCCAAGGTAGGCGACACGGTCACGTTGATCAAACAGGGAACCGGAGGCGCTGCGGCGACCGCTACCGAGGCACTGCCGGGCTTCAAGGAAATCCAGCCGCAGGTGTTTGCCGGCCTGTACCCCACCGAAGCCAGCGAATACGACTCGCTGCGAGACGCACTGGAAAAGCTCAAGCTCAACGATGCGTCGCTGCACTACGAGCCCGAAGTTTCGCAGGCGCTGGGCTTTGGCTTTCGCTGCGGCTTTCTCGGCCTGCTGCACATGGAGATCGTGCAGGAGCGCCTGGAGCGCGAATTCGACCAGGACCTGATTACCACCGCGCCCAGCGTGGTCTACCAGGTGATGAAGAACGACGGTGAGGTCATCATGGTGGAGAACCCCTCCAAGATGCCCGATGTGGGGAGGATGGCCGAGATCCGCGAGCCCATCGTCACCATGCACCTCTACATGCCGCAGGAATATGTGGGTGTGGTCATGACCCTGGCCAACCAGAAGCGCGGCGTGCAGATGAACATGGCCTACAAGGGCCGCCAGGTCGTGCTGACCTATGAAATGCCACTGGCCGAAATCGTGCTGGACTTCTTTGACAAGCTCAAGAGCGTGAGCCGGGGCTACGCCTCCATGGACTACGAGTTTAAGGAATACCGCGCCGCCGATGTCGTCAAGGTCGATATTTTGCTGAACGGTGAAAAGGTGGATGCGCTGTCCATCATGCTGCACCGTGCCCAAAGCCAGTACCGCGGCCGCGCCGTGGTTGCCAAGATGCGCGAGATCATTTCCCGCCAGATGTATGACGTGGCGATCCAGGCGGCCATTGGAGCCAACATTATTGCGCGTGAGACAATCAAAGCCCTGCGCAAGAACGTGCTCGCCAAGTGCTATGGCGGTGATATTTCACGCAAGAAAAAACTCCTGGAAAAACAAAAGGCAGGCAAGAAACGTATGAAACAAGTCGGATCCGTCGAAGTTCCCCAGGAAGCCTTCCTGGCCATTTTGCAGGTGGAAGACTGATGCAAGGCCTGACGTCTGCTGTTTTGGGGGCCTTCGTGCTGTATGCCGGGTCCTGGTACTTTGGATTCGTTGAAGGCAACTTTGCCCTGCTGCTGTTCTTGGCCACCGTCGTCACCGGTGTCTACTGGCTGGCCGAACGCTTCTATTTTCTGCCGCAACGCCAAGTGGCTGCAGCCTCTCTGGAAGCGGCCGACCAGAAGCGCCGCGAAGACCTGAACAAGATGGGTATCAGCCAGGTGGACGGTGCTGATATCGCCGAAGCCAGGAATCGCATCCTGATGCAACCCTGGTGGCTGGATTGGACTGCGGGGCTGTTCCCAGTGATCATCTCGGTGTTCTTCCTGCGCTCGTTTGTGGTGGAGCCGTTCAAGATTCCATCGGGTTCCATGATCCCGACCCTGCTGGTGGGCGACCTGATCCTGGTGAACAAATTCACCTACGGCCTGCGCCTGCCGGTGCTCAACAGCAAGATCACCGAGGGCACGCCGCCCCAGCGTGGCGATGTGATGGTGTTCCGCTACCCACCCAAGCCCAGTCTGGATTACATCAAGCGTGTGGTCGGTGTGCCGGGTGATACCGTGGCCTACCTCAACAAGCGCCTGACGATCAATGGCCAGCCCGTTGCCACGAGCAGCGTGCCAGAGTTCTTTGACGAAGACGCCATGCGCTACTTCAAGCAGTATGAAGAGACGCTGGGTGACAAGAAACACCGCTTGCTCAACGACGACGAGCGCCCGGCCTTTATCCCAGGGGCTGATAATTTTGCGGGTCGTGATGGCTGCCTGTATTCGGTCGAAGGTGTGACCTGCAAGGTGCCCGAGGGCCACTATTTCATGATGGGCGACAATCGCGATAATTCACTGGATTCGCGGTATTGGGGCTTTGTTCCGGAGAAAAATATCGTCGGCAAGGCCTTCTTTGTCTGGATGAATTTCGGAAGCCTCAAGCGCATCGGTTCTTTTGACTGAAAGGGGAATACACACATGGCAGTTCACAGCAAGTCCAGGCAGCGTGGCATTACTTTCCTCGGATTGGTATTTGTGGGCGGGGTGATCGCCGTCAGCGGTGTCATCGCTGCCCAGGTGTTTCCCACTTTTTTAGAGTATCAGTCGATCGTCAAGGCGGTGAACAAGGC
>JAVBYK010000100.1 GCA_030824095.1 bacterium | reverse complement strand
TCATCGTCGATGCGGCTGAGCTGGGTGGGGGCTGCCGGCTGCGCCGGTTTGGCAACTGGGCGTCCCCCATAGGTGGCAGCAGCAGAGTCGGCCGCGGCCGCGTTGGCCACGCCGGTATAGACCACGCGCACCAGGTATTCCTTTTCCATGACCGCGTCTTCGCCAATCAACTGGCGCGCCACGCGGCCGTCCTGCGTCAGCACCAGGAGGCCGGTGGAGTCAATGTCCAGCCGGCCGGCCGGCACCAGGCTCTTCAGCTGGCTCGCGTGGAAGAAGAAGCGGGCGTTGTCGTCGGTCCAGCGGTTTTGCGGCTGGATCAGCGTGATGGCGGGCTGGTGGCCGTCTTCGGCCTGGCCGCTGACGATGCCGATGGGCTTGTTCAGGAGGATGGTGACCTGGTTGGCCTGCGCGCCCTTGGCTTGCTGGGTGACCTCGATGCGCGCGTCCGCAGCCACTTGCATGCCCATCTCGGCGACCTTGCCGTTGACCTTGACCCAGCCCTTGGCGATCCAGTCGTCCGCCTCGCGGCGCGAGGCCAGGCCCAGTTCGGCCATGCGCTTGTTCAGGCGGATGGTGCCGTTGGCCCCGTGCGCAGCCGTGTTGGTCTGGCCGGCGGGGATGGGGGCACGGCTGGCGCTGGTCTTGGCCGCTGGAGGCGGCGCGCGGCGGAACGTGGGGGGCGGTTTGGAATCGGTCATTTGCTATATTTTTTGTAGCTGGTTGCGCATATTTTACGAGGGCGTGGTCTGATTCGTAGGCTACACCGCTTGCGCCGGCATGCCGATGGTAGGACGCATGCGACAATTGTCCAAGCTCTGCAGCAGAGCAGGGCGATTCCACTGGGGTTTTATGGCAGCGAGGACGTCAACTTTGGACATTTCTTTGGTCGTGCCTGCCTACAACGAGTCGGGCAACATCAGGCAGTTTCTTCATGCCGCCCAGGAGGTGCTCGGATCAACCGGCATGTCCTATGAGATTGTCGTGGTCAATGACGGCAGCACCGATGACACGTTGGCGCAGTTGATGCTGCTCATTGGCGGCCATCCGGAGCTGCGGGTCATTGATCTCTCGCGCAACTTCGGCAAGGAGGCGGCGCTCACCGCCGGCATGGATGCCGCCACGGGTCGTGCCGTCATCCCCATGGATGCCGATCTTCAACATCCCCCCAAGCTCATTCCGCTATTGATCGAGCGCTGGCAGCAGGGGTTCGATGTGGTCCTTTGTCGGCGTGCATCCCGGGACACCGACCATTGGTTGCAGCGTTGGGTTTCCCGTCTCTTCTATCGGGTTCACAACGCGGTTGCCGAATTGGACATCCCCCCAGATGTAGGCGACTTCCGGTTGCTGGACCGTCGGGTCGTCGAGGCACTGCGACTGCTGCCGGAACGGCGCCGCTTCATGAAGGGCATATTTGCCTGGGTGGGCTTTCGCACGACGGTGGTTGAGTTTGAAGCAGATGCCCGGTACTCCGGTACATCGCATTTCAGCGGCTGGCGCCTGTGGAATTTTGCGCTGGAGGGCATTACCAGTTTTTCGACGGTCCCGCTGCGCATCTGGACCTATGTCGGTGGCGTCGTGTCGCTGGCGGCCATCGGCTATGCGACCAAGGTTGTCATCAGCACCATTGTGTCTGGCACGGATTTGCCGGGCTACCCTTCCCTGTTTTGCGCGATCTTGTTCCTGGGTGGTGTGCAACTGATCGGGATCGGCGTCCTTGGCGAGTACATCGGCCGCATCTACAGTGAAGTCAAGCAGCGCCCCATCTACCTGGTACGCAGTCGCCATGGGTTCTCGGTCGATGCGTGATGCGCTGTTCGATAACGGGCTGTTCCGGCGCTTTGCCGGTTTCTCGATTATTGGCCTCATCAATACCGCTATTCATCTGATCGTGGTGATGGGCTTGGTGGAGTTGCTGGGCCTGAACCCGGTGGTGGCCAATTGCATTGCATTTGTGGCCGCCAATATTTTCTCGTTCTATGCCAATAGCCGTTGGAACTATCGGACCCCGATGGCGGTGAGCCGGTACCGGCGATTTTTCATTGTTTCGCTCGCCGGGCTGGCCATCACCGCCGGCGTGAGTGCCGTGGCCGATGCGCTGGGTTGGCATTACCTCATCGGGACGGCCATGGTGTTCGTGGCGCTGCCAGGATTGACTTTTATAGCCCACCATTGGTGGACGTGGGGTGATTGATGCGGGTGAAATGGGGACAGTATTCGCCATTGGCGAGCGGCATTGGCAGGCGCCACGAAGGCGTTCTTGCCTGCGTCTTTCTGGGGTTGTTGGCTTTTGCCATGCACAAGAGCGCCTTGCATGGTTACTGGCGTTTTGATGACGGTGCGCACCTCCGGTTCGTGGCGCTGTACTCGCCCTGGCAGTACTTCCTGCAACCCGCGGTGATGCTGCTGCAATCCTATGCCAACGTCACTCCCTACAACGCGCTTTTCTATGAAATCAACCTCGCGCTGTTTGGCATGGAGCCACGGTGGCACTATGCCCATCTGATCGTCGTGCTGGCCGCCACGGCCTTTGCCACCTATCGGCTGGTGCGCCTCTGGCAAGCGCCCGTGGCAGCGTTGCTTGCCGCGGTCCTGTTCCTGGGCGGATTGCCGACATTGCACGTGGTGCAGCAGTTGATGACCGGGCATTACGCAACCGGGCTGCTGTTATCGGTTTTGAGTTTGCACAGCTTTGTGCTGGGCGTGCGGCAGGATCGGCGCGGGTTGGTGGTGCTGGGTGCTGCACTCTACCTGCTGGCGACGACATGCAAGGAAGTGTATGTGCCGCTGCTCTTGGTGCTGCCTGTTATTCCCGTCGGCGACCTGCGCGCCCGACTCACGGCCTCGCTGCCGTATGTGGTGGTTGCCGCGCTGTACACGCTGTGGCGTTACGTCGTCCTGGGGCAATTGATGGGCGGCTATATCGCCACTCCTATCGGGCCCTGGGAGCAGTTGCGCCAGTTGCTCAGCATTCCCCTTCTATTGGCGGGGTGGGTCCGTGGCGATGACATGGCGGCCTATTTCCTGGGTCGGGGGGCTGTGTATCCCATCGCGGGGATGGTCATCCTGGCGCTCATCGCCCTGGCAAGCTATCGCAAGCACCTGCGGTGGACCTTGGTTTGCGTATCGCTCCCCCTGATTCTGCTTCCGTTGCTGCCGCTGACCGGGAATCCTGGAATCAATGAAGCAGACCGCTATCTCTTTCTGGCTTGGTGGGCTTGCTCGGTTCTGCTCGCAACCGTGGTGGGAAGTCTTCGGGACACCGGCGGAGAGTACGTTATCCAGTGTGTGTGCGCCATCGGCCTTGTTGCATTGCTGCTCTCCACGCAAATGCTTGAGCATCGGCGCATCACCCCCCGCCTGGCAAAGGAGAACACGCTGTACCAAACGGCCCTGCGCATGGACGGCAACACGGCATTGATGCCTCCGCCCAATCGGGACAACTACAGGACGCTCCTGGCGGGTGCCCGCCAGGCCGCAGCACTCCTGGCAAATGGTCCTCAGGACCCGGCCAGGCTCGCCGTTGACAAGGCGTCGCTGTGTGAATACACCCAGCAGGGGAAAACCATTTTGGAATTTGACGAAGCGAGTGGTTCCATGAAGGACGTCACGAGCCAGTTAGAGACGTCTCTGACAAAGTTGATGGGACAACAGATACATTCGGTATCCGGTGTCCCCCTGAGTGTCAGGCTGACTTTTCATGACAGCAAGTTGCAGTGGGAGTTGGGCCCATTTGACGATGGGGTGTATTCGGTTGTCCTGGGCAGTTCTCCCACCAAGGTCCCCGCTCGCGGTGGAATTTCGTGGGCCGGGAAGGAGCCGTTGCAATTCAAGATGAGTCACGAATCGTCCGACGGCAGCGTGGCGCTGTCCCCCATTCTGGAATTCGACATGACAAAACAGTCCGAATTCAGTTGGAGAGGAAATAGCGTGGCTGAGGTAATTTCCTGTGGATCGGCTACCCAGTAGCCGTCAATGCGGGAGGCGCTCACGGGTGGATGTATGGCGACTTTCTGGCGCCTGCTGCCCCGGGCGGACCGCATAGCTTGAGTGGCGGTCAGTGACGCGGGTTTATCGGAAGATGGTTTGCGTGCGCAGGGCCTGCAGGTTGATGACCCGAAGGCCCCCGTATTCCACCTGGATGGCGCCGTGCGCGGCCAGGGCCGTCAGCGCCTCGTTGACGCGCTGGCGCGACAGGCCCACCAGGTAGGCCAGCTCCTGCTGGGTGATGCGCAGCACCTCGCCGACGTTGGGATAGAGCACCGGGTTGAACAGCGAGGCCAGGCTGCGGGCCACGCGGATGTCGGGGTTGGTCATGCGGTCGATTTCGCGCGCGGCGATGAACTGGCCCAGACGCTCGTTCAACTGGTTCATGACAAAGCGGTTGAAGCCGATGGAGTGGTCCAGCAGCCAGTGGAAGGTGTCCACATGCAGACCCGCCACGCGGCTCTTGCGCAGGGGCTGGATGTTGTAGCGGTAGGTTTCGCGCTTCATGGCCGTGCCCTCGCCAAACCAGCCGCCCGGGGGCACGCCGGTGAAGGTCATGGTCTGGCCCTCGGCGTTGTCGCTGCTCATCTTCAACAGGCCATCGACCACGCCAAACCAGTAGGTTACCGGGCGCCCCATGCGGCAGATGTATTCACCCGGACTGGCGTCGGCAATCTTCAGCTCGCCCAGCGCGCGGTCCCGCTCCAGCGGCGACAGCAGTTGTATCCACGGAATGGCATCCAGTTCGGAGGACGTGAGGCTGCGGCGACGCTGGTGCAGTGCGGAGTCGGTGGGAGTTGGCATGGCCTGTAAGTTGCCTGAAAGTGAAGGGAAAACACCTAGTTCAAAGTGCATGAATTGTCGTCCAAACGACAACCTGACGTCAAATGCCGGCCTAATAATTGCGCCCATACATAGCCCCGTTGTTTGGTAGCGGGGTTCGGCACAGGTGACAAGGATTCGGAATGCAAACGACTTTTCCGCGACTACTTCAAAAGCACGCCAGTGAGCGCCCCGATGCGCCCGCCATGCGTGAAAAGGAATACGGTATTTGGCAGTCACTGTCCTGGTCGGACTTGTCTGCCATGGTGCAGCATCTGGCCGCTGGCCTGCATCAGGCCGGCCTGCGCCGGGGTGAGCACATGGTGGTGGTGGGGGCGAATCGCCCGCGCCTGTATGCCACCATGCTGGCCGTGCAATCCCTGGGCGCCATTCCGGTGCCGCTGTACCAGGACGCCGCCGCCGCCGAGTGCGTGTACCCCATGAACAATGCCGAGGTGCGCTTTGCCTTTGCCGAAGACCAGGAGCAGGTCGACAAGCTGCTGGAAATCCGCGAAAGCTGCCCCAAGTTAGAGCGCATTTACTTTGATGACCCCCGCGGTCTGCGCAAATATGACGAGCCCTGTCTGGCCTCGCTGGACGAGCTGCAGGCGGCCGGCAAAGTGTTCGTGGGTCTGCATCCCGACTTCTATGCCAACGAAGTGAACCAGGCCCAGCCCAATGACGTCGGTGCCATGTTCTTCACATCCGGCACCACCGGCAACCCCAAGGGCGTGGTCCACACCCACAATTCGCTGCTGAACCGGGCCCGCGTGGGTGCCGATTTTGACAAGCTGACTGGCTCCGAAGAGGTGCTGGCCTACCTGCCGCCGGCCTGGATTGGCCAGAACATCTTCAGCTACGCCCAATGGCTGGCCTGCGGGTATGTGGTCAACTGCCCCGAGTCGGCCGCCACGGTCACCATCGACCTCAAGGAAATCGGTCCCACTTACTACTTTGCACCACCCCGGATTTTTGAAGGTCTGCTCACCAGCGTGATGATCCGCATGGAAGATGCTGGCGCCATCAAGCGCGGCATGTTCCACTATTTCATGAGCGTGGCCAAGCGCGTAGGCCCCACCCTGATGGATGGCAAGTCGGTGTCTCTCATGGACCGCGTGCTGTATGGCCTGGGCAACCTGTTTGTCTACGGCCCCTTGCGCAACACGCTGGGCATGAGCCGCGTGCGTGTGGCCTACACCGCCGGTGAAGCCATTGGACCGGACCTGTTTTCGTTCTTCCGCTCCATTGGCATCAATTTGAAGCAGCTCTACGGCTCGACCGAGACTGCCGTGTTTGTCTGCTTGCAGCCGGACCACGAAGCCCGTGCAGACACCGTCGGCGTGCCCTGCGAGGGGGTGGAGATCAAGGTGGCCGACAACGGCGAAATTCTGGTCAAGTCCCCGGGGTTGCTCAAGGAATACTACAAAAACCCGGCCGCCACCGCCGAGGTGCTGACAGCGGATGGCTGGTACCACACCAGCGATGCCGGCTTCATCGATGCGCACGGCCACCTGAAGATCATCGACCGCGTCAAGGACGTGGGCCGCATCAAGGGCGGCGCCAATGACGGCGCCATGTTTGCGCCCAAGTACGTGGAGAACAAGCTCAAGTTTTTCCAGCACATCAAGGAGGTCGTGGCCTATGGCGACGGTCGAGAGAAGGTGTGTGTGATGATCAACATTGACTTTGACGCGGTCGGCAATTGGGCCGAGCGGCGCAACCTGCCCTACGCCGGCTACACCGATCTGGCGCAAAAGCCCGAGGTCTATCAGCTGATCAAGGAATGCGTGGAAAAGGTCAATGCTGACCTGAGCGTGGATACGCTGCTGGCTGGCAGCCAGGTCAGCCGCTTCCTGGTGCTGCACAAGGAGCTGGACGCCGACGACGGCGAGCTGACCCGCACCAACAAGGTCCGCCGTGGCTTCATTGCCGAGCGTTACGACGTGCTGATTGACGCGCTGTACGGCGGCAAGACCTCCCAATTCATTGAAACCCAGGTCAAGTTTGAAGACGGCCGCACTGGCAAGGTCAGTGCCACGCTGAGAATTGACGATACCAAGACCTTTGCACCTGTGAAGGCGGCAGCATGAGCAACACAACACCCGCAGCAGTGGCACCGGTCGGTGCCCAGAAGAAGATTGGCGACGTCATTCTGGACGTCAAGAACATTTCGCTGAGTTTTGGTGGCGTCAAGGCGCTGACCGACATTTCCTTCAATGTGCGTGAGCACGAGGTGCGCGCCATCATCGGCCCCAATGGCGCTGGCAAGAGCTCGATGCTGAACTGCATCAACGGCGTCTATACGCCGCAGCAGGGCTCCATCACCTTTCGAGGCCAGGCATTCAAACACATGGACAGCCACCAGGTGGCGGTGATGGGCATTGGCCGCACCTTCCAGAACCTGGCGCTGTTCAAGGGCATGAGCGTGCTGGACAACATCATGTCCGGGCGCAACCTCAAGATCAAGAGCAACCTCCTGATGCAGGCGCTGCGCATTGGCCCCGCCGAGCGCGAGGAAATCATGCACCGTGAGGCGGTGGAACGCATCATCGACTTCCTGGAAATCCAGGCCTTTCGCAAGACACCGGTGGGGCAGTTGCCCTACGGTCTGCAAAAGCGCGTGGACCTGGGTCGCGCCCTGGCGATGGAGCCACAAGTGCTGTTGCTGGACGAGCCGATGGCCGGCATGAACGTCGAAGAAAAGCAGGACATGTGCCGCTTTGTGCTGGACGTCAATGAAGAATTTGGCACCACCATCGTTTTGATTGAGCACGACATGGGCGTGGTGATGGACATCTCCGACCGCGTGGTGGTGCTGGACTACGGCAAGAAGATCGGGGACGGCACACCGGACGAGGTGCGCAACAACCCGGATGTGATCAGCGCCTACCTTGGCACAAGCCACTAAGGAACAAGAACATGGCATTCTTTCTAGAAACACTTTTGGGCGGCCTGATGGCAGGCATGCTCTATTCGCTGGTGGCACTGGGCTTTGTGCTGATTTACAAGGCCTCGGGCGTGTTCAACTTTGCGCAGGGCGCGATGGTGCTGTTTGCGGCATTGGCCATGGCGCGCTTCTCCGAGTGGATTCCCATCTGGACCGGCATCACCAACCCGATTGCCGCCAACCTGATCGCCTTCGCCATTGCCGGGGCACTGATGTTCGTGGTGGCCTGGGTCATCGAGCGGCTGGTGCTGCGCCATCTGGTGAACCAAGAGGGAACCACTCTGCTGATGGCCACGCTGGGTATCAGCTACTTTCTCGACGGTATCGGCCAGACCATCTTTGGCAGCGACATCTACAAGATTGACGTCGGCATGCCCAAGGAACCCATTTTCGCGTTCGAGTCCCTGTTTGAAGGCGGCGTTCTGATCAACAAAGAAGACCTGTATGCGGCCGTGATTGCGGCGGTGTTGGTGGCTTTGCTGAGCGTGTTCTTCCAGAAGACGGCCACCGGCCGTGCGCTGCGCGCCGTGGCCGATGACCACCAGGCCGCACAAAGTATCGGCATTCCACTGAACCGTATCTGGGTCATTGTCTGGTGCGTGGCCGGTGTGGTGGCCCTGGTGGCCGGCATGATCTGGGGCAGCAAGCTGGGTGTGCAGTTTTCGCTGACCACGGTGGCCTTGCGCGCACTGCCGGTGGTGATTTTGGGTGGTCTGACTTCGGTGCCGGGCGCCATCGTCGGCGGCCTGATCATCGGCGTGGGTGAAAAACTGTCCGAGGTGTTTTTGGGCCCCTATGTGGGCGGTGGTATCGAGATCTGGTTTGCCTATGTGCTGGCACTGTTGTTCCTGCTGGTCAGGCCCCAGGGCTTGTTCGGCGAGAAGATCATTGATCGTGTCTGACCTACAACGTATTGAGTAAGCAAAATGTTCTACAGAGAAAACGGCCAATACAAGACCAGCTACCGCGCTGACCAGCAGATCTTTGCCATTGCGCAAGACCGCTGGGCCATTCTGGCGCTGATTGCGGCAGCATTTTTGGTGGTGCCCCTGTTGGGTTCGGACTATATGTTCCGCGCCATCTTCATTCCCTTCCTGATCATGGCGCTGGCGGCGCTGGGCGTGAATATCCTGGTGGGCTACTGCGGTCAGATTTCGCTGGGCTCCGGCGCCTTCATGGCCGTGGGTGCCTACGCAGCCTTCAACTTCTTCGTGCGCGTTCCCGGCATGCCTTTGCTGGCGGCACTGGTTCTGGGTGGGTTGTGCTCCAGCGCCTTCGGCATTTTGTTCGGCTTGCCCAGCCTGCGCGTCAAGGGTCTGTATCTGGCCGTGGCCACACTGGCGGCGCAGTTCTTCAGCGACTGGATGTTCCTGCGCATCAAGTGGTTCACCAATGACGCGCCGTCCGGCTCGGTGTCGGTGTCGGATCTGCAGGTGCTGGGCTTGCCCATCGAGAGCCCCATTTCCAAGTACATCCTGTGCCTGTCGATTCTGGTGGTGATGGGCCTGCTGGCCAAGAACCTGGTGCGCGGCGCGGTGGGACGCGAGTGGATGGCCATTCGCGACATGGACGTGGCTGCTGCCGTGATTGGTATCCGCCCGATGTATGCCAAGCTCAGCGCGTTTGCCGTGAGTTCCTTCATCGTGGGTGTGGCTGGCGCACTGTGGGGCTTTGTTTACCTGGGTGCCTGGGAGCCGGCGGCGTTCTCGGTGGACATGTCGTTCCGCTTGCTGTTCATGGTCATCATCGGCGGCATGGGCTCCATCATGGGCAGTTTCTTCGGTGCCGGCTTTATCGTGCTGCTGCCAATTTTCCTCAACCAGTTCCTGCCCCTGCTGGGCCATCTGTTCGGGGTTGAAATTTCGACGGCGGGTATTTCCCACGCTGAGCTGATCATTTTTGGCGCGCTGATTGTGTGGTTCCTGATTGTGGAGCCGCATGGTCTGGCCAAGCTGTGGGCCCTGTCCAAGCAGAAGCTGCGCCTGTGGCCCTTCCCCCACTGATTTTTCGCTGTGTTGTTCGTTCGTTAACCACAGGCATACCAATGCCGACCTTTAGGAGACTTCCATGAAAATTCGCAACATTGTTCTGGCCAGTGTGCTGGCGGCTGCCGGTGCTGGCGCATTCGCGCAGGCCAAGGAGCAGTTCTTCCCGGGTCTGCCATATCGCACCGGGCCCTATGCTCCCAATGGTGTGCCATGGGCGAACGGCTATTCCGACTACCTCAAGCTCACCAACGCACGCGGCGGCATCAACGGTGTCAAGATCATTTACGAAGAGTGCGAAACCGGTTACGACACCGCGCGCGGCGTGGAGTGCTATGAGCGCCTGAAGGGCAAGCATGGCGGCGCCACGGTGTTCCAGCCACTGTCCACCGGCATCACCTTTGCGTTGACCGAAAAAGCCCCTGGCGACAAGATTCCATTGATTACCGCCGGCTATGGCCGCAGCGAAAGCCAGGACGGCACCGTGTTCAAGTGGAACTTCCCATTGGCTGGAACCTACTGGCTGGCAGCCGATGCCCTGGTGCAGACCATTGGCAAGAAGGAAGGCGGCATGGACAAGCTCAAGGGCAAGAAGGTCACCTTGGTGTACCACGATTCCCCGTACGGCAAGGAGCCTATCCCTCTGTTGCAAGAGCGCGCTGCGCAATTGGGTTTCAACCTGCAGTTGCTGCCCGTGACGGCACCTGGCGTGGACCAAAAAGCCGCCTGGCTGCAGGTTCGCCAGGCCAAGCCTGACTACGTGTTGCTGTGGGGCTGGGGTGTGATGAACTCGACCGCACTGAAGGAAGCACAAGCCACCGGTTATCCCCGTGAAAAGATGTATGGCGTGTGGTGGTCCGGTGCCGAGCCGGACGTGAAGGACGTGGGCGAAGGCGCCAAGGGCTACAACGCGGTGACCATGCAGCACGGTGCCGAGCCCCAGTCCGCCGTGGTCAAGGAAATCCTGGACAAGGTCCATGGCAAGGGCGAAGGCTCCGGACCCAAGGAAGAAGTGGGTCAGGTGCTGTACATGCGCGGTGCCATGAGCGCCATGCTGGCCGTGGAAGGTGTGCGCCGTGCGCAGGAACGTTTCGGCAAGGGCAAGTGGGTGTCGGGTGAGCAGGCACGTTGGGGCTACGAGAACCTGGCGCTGGACCAGAAGAAGCTGGACGCACTGGGCTTTGCCGGCGTGATGCGCCCCATTGCCACCACCTGCGCCGACCACATGGGTTCCAACTGGGCACGCGTTCACACCTGGGACGGCAAGAAGTGGAACTTCTCGTCTGACTGGCTGCAGGCCGACGAGATGATTCTGAAGCCCTTGGTCAAGACCACGGCTGCCAAGTACGCGGCCGACAAGAAGCTGACACCGCGCACGCCCGCGGATTGCCAGTCCTGATAGCAACGGCGGCCCTGGCGGGCCGCCAAATGAAAGCCCGGCAGTGCGGGGCTTTCATTTGGTTTGAATGGAACTAACACCATGAGTGAAACGAAAAACATTGTTCTCAACGTGAATGGCATCGAGGTCATTTACAACCACGTGATCCTGGTGCTCAAGGGCGTGTCGCTGCAGGTGCCGGAGGGTGGCATCGTGGCCATTCTGGGCGGCAATGGCGCGGGCAAGACCACCACGCTGCGCGCGATCTCCAACCTGCTGGCTGGTGAGCGTGGCGAGGTGACCAAGGGTTCCATTGAGCTGCGTGGAGAGCGCATCGAAAACCTGTCGCCAGCTGACCTGGTACAGCGCGGCGTGGTGCAGGTCATGGAAGGGCGCCACTGTTTTGCCCACCTGACCATCGAAGAGAATCTGCTCACCGGTGGCTACACCCGCAAGAGTGCGACCGAGGTCGCAGCGAACCTGGAAAAGGTTTACAACTACTTTCCCCGCCTGAAGACGCGTCGCACCAGTCAGGCCGCTTACACGTCCGGCGGCGAGCAGCAGATGTGCGCCATTGGCCGCGCGCTGATGGCCAATCCCAGCATGGTTCTGCTGGATGAGCCCTCGATGGGCCTGGCGCCCCAAATCGTGGAAGAGGTGTTCGAGATCGTCAAGGACCTCAACGCCAAGGAAAAGGTCACCTTCCTGCTGGCCGAACAGAACACCAACATGGCCCTGAAGTACGCAGACTACGGCTACATCATGGAGTCGGGCCGCGTGGTGATGGATGGCGCTGCCGAATACCTGCGCACCAACGAGGACGTGAAGGAGTTCTACCTCGGCATGGGTGGAGGCGAACGCAAGAGCTTCAAGGACGTCAAGAGCTACAAGCGCCGCAAGCGCTGGCTGGCCTGACATCTCCGTATCCGTGACCATGACCAACCCTGGATCCCCACCCATGTCCACTTTTTTTGATGCGCTGGAAACGCGCGAACCCGCGCAGCGTGAAGCAGAACTGATGGCGGCATTGCCGCTGCAGCTGGCGCATGCGCGCCGTGCAGCCCCCGCGTTTGCCGAATCGCTGCAGGGTGTTGATGTGGAGCGGGTCGTTGACCGTGCTGCGCTGGCCCACCTGCCAGTGGTGCGCAAGCATGAACTGCAGGAGCGCCAGGTTGCCGCCCGCGCGGCTTCCATCGGAAACGTCTTTGGCGGCTTCAGCGCGGTGGGCGCTGGCGTGGCCATGCCGCGTGTCTTCTCCAGTCCCGGTTCGATCTACGAGCCCGAGGGCACCGCACGCGACTACTGGCGCATGGCACGTGCCATCTTTGCCGCGGGCTTCCGCCCGGGGGAGCTGATTCACAACAGCTTCAGCTACCACTTTGTTCCCGCCGGCTCCATGATGGAAACCGGCGCCCATGCCATGGGTTGCTCGGTGTTTCCGGGTGGCACGGGTCAAACCGAGCAGCAAGTGCAGGCCATGCGTGATCTGCAGCCCGCTGGTTACATCGGCACGCCCAGTTTTCTGAAGATCATTGTGGACAAGGCCGCCGAGATGGG
>JAVBYK010000493.1 GCA_030824095.1 bacterium | reverse complement strand
GCCGGCTTGCCCGACAAGGCAGGCGGTCAATACGGTGTGGTGCTGGCCAATATTCTGGCCACGCCGCTCAAGGTGCTGGCCCCGCTGCTGTGTGCCCATGTGGCGCCGGGCGGCCATCTGGTGCTGGCGGGCATTCTGGAGCGCCAGGCCGACGAGCTGATTGCGGCCTACGCGCCGCACTGCCGCCTGAGCGTGGCCGACAGCGAGGACGGCTGGATACTGATGACTGCGACCGTGTAAGCGCGATCATCGGGTCTCTACAATGGCACGCAGATGAGCCTGATTACCCGATGCCCCGCCTGCGCGACGATGTTCAAGGTCGTACCGGACCAACTCCGAGTATCGGAAGGGTGGGTGCGCTGCGGGCAATGCAGTGAAGTCTTCGACGCCAATGCCAATCTGCAAGCGCTTGCGGGTACGGAACCGAGTCATTCCCCGGCGCAAGTGCCGCCACAGCATGATGTCCCACCGACCCCCATTGAGGCGCCAGCAGAAGCCCACGTGGAGCCGGATGTTGCAGGCGACCGGGAGATAGAGCCCGATATGCCGCCGGAGGTGGCCGAAGTCCCAGATCCGGTGGCCGAGCCCTTTCTGGCGGTCAACCCGCATGCACTCCATATTGACCATTTGGAGATAGCCGACGCACCGGTAGAGCCGACGTTGGAGCCGGAAAACCTTGACGATGGTGTTGCGGCAACCGCTGCTCCGCAGCCATCTGGCGAGGATCCGTCTGCAGAGGATGAGGCGGTATTGCACCATTCCTTTCTGCAGCCGCGCGCAACACCCAAGGCAACCGGGCGTCGTTCGGTGCGCATCGCGTTGGTGATGGCCAGTGTGCTGCTGGGGGCAGCTTTGTTGTTGCAGATACTGGTCCAGGAGCGGGACCGGATTGTTGCCTTGGAGCCAGCTGCCAGAAGTATCCTGTCACCAGTTTGCGAGTTGCTGGGTTGCCAGATTGCCCCGTTGCGACAGATTGAGTCGGTGGTGATCGACAGCTCATCCTTCACCAAGGTCCGACCGGATGTGTACCGTTTGGGTTTTACGCTGAAAAATACGTCCCATACGGCGCTTGCCACGCCGGCGCTGGAGTTGACGCTGACGGACTTGCAGGATCAGCCGGTCGTGCGCAAGGTGTTTGCCGCTGCGGACTTTGGTGACAAGGGTGGCGTTCTGGATGCCGGCGCCGAATTACCCGTGAACCTGCCGGTTTCCGTCAAGCTGGGTGGCAATGCCGAGAAGATCTCCGGCTACCGTCTGCTTTCCTTTTACCCATGAAAAAAGCCCGGGACCTTGCGGTTCCGGGCCTTGAACTTCGACAGTAGGCCGATTAGGGCTTGTTGGAAGTGGGGAAAGGCCAAGCAGCCTGCGGATTCAGAGTGGTCTGAGCAGCAGGGGCAGCTGGGGCTGCCTTCGCAGCGGGTGCTTTCGCGGCTTTCTTCGCAGCCGGCTTTTTGGCTGCCTTTTTTGCGACTGGCTTCTTGGCTACGGCGGCTTTCTTCGCAGGCGCCTTTTTGGCGGCGGCTTTCTTGGCCGGTGCAGCCTTTTTAGCGGCTACTTTTTTCGCTGGTGCAGCTTTCTTGGCCGGTGCAGCCTTCTTCGCAGCTACTTTCTTAGCTGGAGCGGCTTTCTTGGCTGGGGCTGCTTTTTTAGCGGCTACTTTTTTCGCTGGTGCAGCTTTCTTGGCCGGTGCAGCCTTCTTTGCAGCTACTTTCTTAGCTGGAGCGGCTTTCTTGGCTGGGGCTGCTTTTTTAGCAGCTACTTTTTTTGCTGGTGCAGCTTTCTTCGCGGGAGCGGCCTTTTTTGCGGCCGGTTTTTTTGCAGTTGCCATGATTTTCTCCTTGATCAATTTACAAAGAGCACTTCGTGCATGTTGGATAGCAGGAAGCGATCCATGGGGTTGGGCAGGTTCCCAGCCGCATGAACGGGGTGACACCCACCCATCACACCCCGTTTGGGGTGCTGATGGATGGGTGAAATGGGGTTGGACATCGCGATGATCAGTCCCAGGACAGGGCCCCGCCAGACTGGTATTCGATGACACGGGTCTCGAAGAAATTGCGTTCTTTCTTCAGGTCAATCATTTCGCTCATCCAGGGGAAGGGATTTTCCTCGTTCGGGAAAAGCGCCTCCAAGCCGATCTGGGTCGCACGCCGATTGGCGATGTAACGCAGATAGCCCTTGAACATGGATGCGTTCATGCCGAGCACGCCGCGTGGCATGGTGTCTTCGGCATAGCGGTATTCGAGTTCCACAGCCTTCTCGAACAGGGCCTTGATCTCGGCCTTGAATTCGGCGGTCCACAGCTGTGGGTTCTCCAGCTTCAACTGGTTGATCAGGTCGATGCCGAAATTGCAGTGCATGGACTCATCACGCAGGATGTATTGGTATTGCTCAGCCGCACCGGTCATCTTGTTCTGGCGGCCCAGCGCCAGAATCTGTGTGAAGCCCACGTAGAAGAAAAGACCCTCCATCAGGCAGGCAAACACGATCAGGGATTTGAGCAGTGTCTGATCCGCCTCGGGTGTTCCCGTGTGGAAGTGGGGGTCCATGATCGCTTCAATGAAGGGGATCAGGAACTGGTCCTTGTCGCGAATAGCCTCGACTTCGTTGTAGGCGTTGAAGATCTCGCTCTCATCCAGACCCAGCGACTCCACAATGTACTGGTAGGCGTGCGTATGGATGGCTTCTTCAAAGGCCTGGCGCAGCAGGAACTGGCGGCACTCAGGGGCGGTGATATGGCGGTAGGTGCCCAGCACGATGTTGTTGGCCGCCAGCGAGTCGGCGGTGACAAAGAAACCGAGGTTGCGCTTGATGATGCGGCGCTCGTCTTCGGAGAGTCCGTTGGGGTCTTTCCACAGCGCGATGTCGCGGGTCATGTTGACCTCTTGCGGCATCCAGTGGTTGGCGCAACTCGCCAGGTATTTTTCCCACGCCCATTTGTACTTGAACGGGACGAGTTGGTTGACGTCGGTTTTACCGTTGATGATGCGTTTGTCAGCTGCCTTCATGCGAAGGGGTGCAGCAGACTTTTCGGGAGAGATAGGCGCCCGCTCGACAGTCAGATTGCCTGACGGCGTGAGCGCAAATTGTTGTAGCGATGTGGGCTTGACTTCTTCGTCCCAGGTCAACATAAATAATTCCAATCAGCGGATTATGGGAGCAGTGAATTGAAATGAAAAGTAATCATGCAATTCACTGCAAATATGTGTTGTTCAATAGCATCGCATTGGCTGCGATGCGCGTGCATGCATCACTGGCACGACTCGCATGTTGGATCGTCCACGCCGCAGAACTTGATGTCGGTTGCAGCAACGGTGGCCATCTCCATTTGCTTCTGCGCAGCCGCTGCTGCGGCTTCCAGTGCACTCGATGCGCGCATGGAACCCTTGGCATCGTTGCCGGATGAAACGGCATTCATCTTGCCGGCCGTCACTGTCGATTTCTCGGCGTGTGTGGCCGACATCGTGCGCAGGTAGTAGGTGGTCTTCAGGCCGCGCAACCAGGCCAGCTTGTAGGTCTCGTCGAGCTTCTTGCCGGATGCGCCCGCCATGTAGATGTTCAGTGACTGGGCCTGGTCAATCCACTTCTGTCGGCGTGCTGCGGCCTCGACCAGCCACTGCGTCTCCACCTCGAACGCGGTGGCGTAGAGTTGCTTGATGTCCTGCGGCACCCGGTCGATGGGGCCGAGTGAGCCGTCGAAGTGTTTCAGGTCCATCACCATCACATCGTCCCACAGTCCCAGGCGTTTCAGATCCTTCACCAGGTAGCCATTGATCACCGTGAATTCGCCTGACAGGTTGGACTTGACGGACAGGTTGCCGAAGCTGGGTTCAATCGATGCGTCCACGCCAATGATGTTGGAGATGGTGGCGGTCGGCGCAATCGCCACGCAGTTGGAATTGCGCATGCCGTCCGCGGCGATCTTCTTGCGCAGGGCCTCCCAGTCCAGCGTGGCGGAGCGATCCACTTCCACATAGCCGCCACGTGCATTGGCCAGCAGGTCCAGCGTGTCCAGTGGCAACACACCCTTGTCCCACAGCGAACCACGGTAGCTGGAGTATTTGCCGCGCTCCTTGGCCAGCTCGGTCGAGGCCCAGTAGGCGTAGTAGCAGATGGCTTCCATGGAGTGGTCAGCAAACTGCACCGCAGTTTCGCTGGCATAGGGAATGCGCAGCTCGTACAGGCTGTCCTGGAAGGCCATCACACCCAGGCCGACCGGGCGGTGGCGCATATTGGAGTCACGGGCCTTCTTGACCGCGTAGTAGTTGATGTCGATGACGTTGTCCAGCATGCGCATGGCCGTGGCGATGGTGCGTTTGAGCTTGTCATGGTCCAGTGCGCCGTTTTTCAAGTGCTGGCGCAGGTTGACGGAGCCCAGGTTGCAGACGGCGGTTTCGGTGTCCGAGGTGTTGAGCGTGATTTCGGTGCACAGGTTGCTGGAGTGCACGACGCCAGCGTGCTGCTGGGGCGAGCGCACGTTGCAGGCATCCTTGAATGTGATCCAGGGGTGGCCGGTCTCGAACAGCATGGTCAGCATCTTGCGCCACAGGTCGGAGGCCTGGATGGTGCGTGCGGGCTTGATTTCACCGCGTGCCGCCTTTTCTTCGTAGGCGACGTAGGCTTTCTCAAAGTCGGCGCCAAACAAATCGTGCAGATCGGGCACGTTGTTGGGGGAGAACAGGGTCCATGTTCCCTTTTCCATCACGCGGCGCATGAACAGGTCGGGAATCCAGTTGGCTGTGTTCATGTCGTGGGTGCGGCGGCGGTCGTCGCCGGTGTTCTTGCGCAGCTCCAGGAACTCTTCAATATCCAGGTGCCAGGTTTCCAGGTAGGTGCATACGGCGCCCTTGCGTTTGCCGCCCTGGTTGACGGCGACGGCCGTGTCGTTGACGACTTTCAGGAACGGAACCACGCCTTGCGACTCGCCATTGGTGCCCTTGATGTGGGCGCCCAGGGCGCGCACGCGGGTCCAGTCGTTACCCAGGCCGCCGGCAAACTTGGACAGCAGGGCGTTTTCCTTGATGGATTCGTAAATGCCGTCCAGGTCATCGGGAACCGTGGTCAGGTAGCACGACGAGAGTTGTGAGCGGCGCGTGCCGCTGTTGAACAGCGTGGGCGTGCTGGACATGAAATCGAAGCTGGACAGTACCTCGTAGAACTCGATGGCACGGGCCTCGCGGTCGATCTCATTGAGTGCCAGGCCCATGGCCACGCGCATGAAGAAGGCCTGGGGCAGTTCGATGCGCGCCTTGCCGACGTGCAGAAAGTAACGGTCATACAGGGTCTGCAGGCCCAGGTAGTCAAACTGGTGGTCCCGTTCGGCCTTGAGGGCGGCACCCAGGCGTGGCAGATCAAACTGCGCCAGACGCTCGTCCAGCAATTCGGCGTCAATCCCCTTCTTGATGAAGCCGGGAAAGTAGTCGGCATAGGCACCGGTCATGTCACTCGGGGCCACGTCGCGGCCCAGCACCTCGCGCGAAATCGTGTGGAACAGCAGGCGGGCCGTGGCGTAGGTGTAATCCGGGTCCTTTTCGATCAGCGTGCGGGCCGCCAGAATGGAGGCCTTGTAGACCTCATCCATCGGAACGCCGTCGTACAGGTTGCGCATGGTCTCGGCCAGAATCGGCTCGGCCTTGACGTCGGCGCCGAGTCCGGTGCAGGCCGTCTCGATCAGGGTCTTCAGCCGATCCAGGTCCAGCACCACGCGCTGGCCGACTTCGGTGGCATGCAGAACCGGCGCGGCGGGCGCGACCTCGGCCACCTGCTTGGCCCGCTCCTGTGTGCGGCGTTCGCGGTACAGCACGTAGGCTCGTGCGATCTCGTGGTGGCCACCGCGCATCAGGCCCAGTTCCACATGGTCCTGCACATCCTCAATATGGAAGGTGCCACCACCGGGGCGCGAGCGCACCAGCGCACGGATGACCTGTTGCGTCAGCGCGTCCACCACCTCGCGCACGCTGGCGGATGCCGCACCCTGGGTGCCGTGTACGGCCAGGAAGGCCTTCATCATGGCCACAGCAATCTTGTTGGGCTCGAACGGAACCACCGCACCATTGCGCCGGATGATCTGGTAATGGGCCAGCAGGTTGACGGCACCGGTGTCTGCCGTGCTCTCCCCCAATGTGGATAGCAGCGGGGAGGATGAAGGGGCGGTGGCGTTTGAAACAGATTGCATGGATTCCTCGTCTTGGTCAGTATTTTTTATGGGGCTAGCCTGGGCTCGGAGTCCGTCTTGCGAGATGCGATTTTCGAGAAGACGGCTGAGACAGGACACACTATATATGGGGTCAAAGGTGTGTGCAAGCCACTACCGGTAGTGTACCGGGTCATAATTTTCGAACCAGACAGTGCCCGGAAATTTGTGCTTGCGGCGAGCCAGCCAAGCCATTTGCTGCGCGGACTGGCATGGCCGACCCCGTGCCAGCCGTTGTCAATTCAGGATTCGCCAGTGCAGGGTCAATGCCGATGCGGATTTCCGGCGCATTTGGTCGCAGGAGCCGCATGCGGCCGTGCGTCTTCGTGGCACCCGCACGCGGTGGCGTGAGCGCGGTGGGTCAGGCAGTGCGCGCGATGCGTGGTGTCAGGAGCCCGTGTGGCCGAGAACGCCTTCGGGAAAACACCGATCCGGATAGCCCAGGCTTTTTTGTAACAAAGCCCAGTTCAGGCCGGGGCCGGGATCGGCTTTGCGTCCGGGCGCAATGTGTTCATGCCCGGCAATGTGCGCAATCGGGTAGCGCTGGATCAATGCAGGCACCAGTGCGGCCAGGGCCTCGTACTGCGCAGCCTCGAATGCATCGCCCTCCAGGCCTTCCAGCTCAATCCCTATGGAGTCATCATTGCAGTTGCTGCGCCCCCGGTACGTGGATACACCGGCATGCCAGGCGCGCTCGTCGCAACTCACGAACTGCCACACTTCACCGCCGCGCTGGATGTAGAAGTGGGAGGACACCTGCAGTCCTTCCATCTGCTTGAAATAGGGGTGCGCGTTCCAGTCCAGCCGGTTGGTAAACAGGGCCTGCACGTTGTCCGTGCCATACACCCCCGGTGGCAGACTGATGGAGTGCAGCACTACCAGATCAATGCAGGCCGAAGGCGGCCGGGCACCGAAGTTGGGGGATCGCATCTGACGGGCAAACCGGTACCAGCCGCCCTGCCAGGCCGGAGCGTCTGCGCAAGGGGCGTCAGGCATCGGGGTCGTCATCGCGGGGAACGTCGATGCGCAGCCGTGCGATGCGGTAGCGGATCTGGCGCAGGCTGAGTCCCAGGCGGGCTGCGGCCAGGGTGCGGTTGAAGCCGGTTTCCTTCAATGTCTTGACCAGAATCTCGCGCTCCTGCTGGTCCAGATGGCCTTGCAGATCGGTAGGCAGCGGAATGTCGTCGGTGAGTGCGGGTACAGGAGCCGCGGGGGACGGTGTATCGAGGGACACCATTCCACTCATAGGTCCCTGAATGTCGTCGAGTTGCAGGGCATCACTGTCGCACAGTGCCACTGCCCGGTGCAGCAGATTTTCCAGCTCGCGCACATTTCCGCGCAACGGCAGCAGGGAGAGTTGCGCCATGGCTCCCGGAGCCAACTTCGGTGGCGGCACATGGGACTCCTCGGCAATGCGCGCCAATAGCGCCTCGCACAGGACCGGCAGGTCTTCGCAGCGGTCACGCAGCGGCGGAATCACGATGTCGATGACGTTGAGGCGGTAGTAGAGGTCCTGGCGGAACCGTCCGGCCTGCACTTCTTCGGGCAGGTTTTTGTGGGTGGCACTGACGATGCGCACATCAACCGGCTCCTCCTGCGTAGAGCCGACCGGGCGCACACTGCGCTCCTGGATGGCGCGCAGCAGTTTGGATTGCATGGGCAGTGGCAAATCACCAATCTCGTCCAGGAACAAGGTTCCACCCTTGGCGGCCTGGAAAAACCCCTCCCGGTCCTGCACCGAGCCGGTGTAGGCCCCTTTTTTGGCGCCAAAGAACTCGGTTTCCAGCAGGTTCTCCGGAATGGCGCTGCAGTTCACGGCGACCCACGGCCCGGTTGCACGGTGGCTGTTGGCGTGAAGGGCGCAGGCTACCAGCTCCTTGCCGGTGCCGGACTCGCCCTGGATCAGCACGGGGGCCATGCTGCGCGCCACCTTGATGACGCGCTCCTTGACGGTGCGCATGCTGGCCGATTCGCCCGCCAGCCGCGCCAACGCGGCCTGGCCGGTGGAGCTGCCGGCGCCGGTATCCGCTGGGCGCATTTCCGTGGCCCGGCGTGTCGGCCCGCCCATCGGGCGCGTGCCGTGTACCGCCGAGGCAATGGCGGAGCGGAACTGTTTCAAATCGACCGGCTTGGTGAGGTAGTCAAACGCGCCGGCCTTGAGGGACTCGACCGCGTTTTCCGCCGAGCCATGGGCCGTGATCACGATGCAGCGTTCCGTGCGTTGCACGGACTTCATGTGGTTCAGTATCTCGGTGCCCAGGCCATCGGGCAGGCGCATGTCGGTGATGACAACGTCAAAACGCTGCGTGTTGATGGCATGCATGGCCTCTTGCACACTGCCTGCCGTGTCCACGCGATAACCCTCGCGCAACAGCGTGAGTTCATACAGCGTGCGCAAATCCGGCTCATCGTCAATGACCAGAATCTGGGCGTTGCTCAATACAGATTGGGTTGCCATGGTGTGGTGGATGTCTCTGTCAATGCGCCTACGACCTGGGCGTCAGCAAGCTGGAAAACGATGACGAACGCGTTGCCTTCAGCGGGCTGTCCGCGCGCACTGCGAACGGTGCGCTGGTAGGTCAGGGATGCATCGTGGCGCTCGCACAACTCTCGGCAAATGTACAGGCCCAGACCACTGGAGCGGCTGTCCGAAGAAAAAAAGGGCTCAAACAAATGGCGCTCCACGGAAGGCTCCAGCGGGGCGGCTTCGCTCCAGACGGATACGGATGCGTGCCGTGCATCGTCTGTCCCCGCGATGACCTGGATGGCATCAGCCTGGTCCTCGGTATGGCGCAGCGCATTGTCCAGAAGATTGACCAAAACCCGGCGCAGGTGTTCCGTGTCGAAGCGGACACCGGTGGCCGAGTCGCCCGGAAGGATGGTCAGGCGGCGCTGGGCGTTGTTCTGCGTCGCCCAGTCGCTGCCAATGCGATGCACGGTGGCCGCCAGCGGCACGGCTGGCACCAGATAGGTCTGGTCGTAGGGCTGTACCCGTGACACGTTCAGGATGTCGTTCACGATCTTCTCCAGGCGCTTGGCGTTCTGGCTCACCATGGCAGTCATTTTTTTCAGCCGGGGGTCGCTAATGTCTTCATCCAGCAGCGCATTGGCCTGTGTGATGGCCGACAGCGGGTTGCGAATTTCGTGTGCGACCGCAGTGGACAGTCGGCCCATGCTGGCCAGTTTTTCGGTGCGCATGCGGGCCTCCAGTTCGCGCTGGTCCTGCAGGAAGATCACGCACAGGCTCTCGCCGGAAATACCCTGCGACGCTGCCAGGCGCGTGCGCACGTGCAGGCGGCGCGGACCCTGGTCGCCGTGGCGAATGGTCACATCATCCTCGTGGCTCTGTCCGGTTCCCACGCTCAGGCGCATCAGGTTCAGCAGCGGGGACCAGCCCGCCTCGTCCTTCAGGTCGAACACCGCATCCCGCAGCGCCTGGCGCGAGCCCAGCAGCTGCCGGGCGGCCGGGTTGGCAGCGCGCACGCAGCCCCGTTCGTCCACGATCAGCACCCCGTCGGGCAGGGACTCGATGACCAGCTCATTCACCTGGCGTTGGATGGTGGCGGCCAGCTGGCTTTGCCGCGCGCGCTGACCCTCGCTGGTCAGCCGCGTGGATAGGTGGTTGGCCAGCCAGGCAATGGCGAAATAGCCAATGCCCGCCAGTGCCGACTGCACGATATAGGGCGCGCCATTGTTGGGGCTCCCCAGGTACGACCACAGCGAGCCGCCCAGCATCAGCACCGTGATGCCAGCCGCAGTGCCCAGTGCCAGGCGCAGCGATCCGAGTACCGACGCCACCAGCAGCGGCAGCGCAAACAGCGGTGTGTAGTTGACGGTGCTGCTGGTTTCCTGCACCAGTTGCAGGGCGGAAAATGTCAACAGGTCGATGCCGACCAAGGCGCCCCAGCTTTTGGAGAACGATTGGCCCAGCGGACGGGGGGAAATAAACAGTTTGCTGACGATGGTCGCGCACAGATAGGCAGCACTGATAACCACCAGCGACTGGCTATGCGATACGCCGCTGGCATACAGCACCGCCTCCAGGGTCGCCAGCGCGATGCCCAGAACCAGGCGGGCCGTCATGAAGCCCTGCCACTGGCGGCTTACTTCGTGGGTCGTTTCAACGCTGCCAGCCGTTGCATCGGCTGCACTGGGGTCAAACCACGAATGCGCAGTGGCCGGCTGGTCCATTCACGGCTCCATCGCCAGCCGGTGGGCGGCGCTGCAATAGCTGCCTTTGGCGCCGATCACCGCTTCCTGCACCGGGATGTGCACGCCACACTGGAGGCAGATAACCATTTCGGTCGTGCGGGGTTTGGCGCTTGCCTGCCTGTCCCGCTGTTTGGCCTCGCGCCAGGCGCGCCACCGCCAGGCCAGGAGCAGGACCACCAGGAAAACCAGCAAAAACCTCACGGGGCGCGCCCCAGGATGATTTCCATCACAAAGCGCGAACCCACATAGGCCAGCAACAGGAAGGCCGAACCGGTGTACAGCACCTTGACCGCCTTCTTGCCCCGCCAGCCGAAGGCCGAGCGGCCGATCAGCAGCGCTGCAAAGGTCAGCCATGCCAATGTGGAGAGCACCGTCTTGTGGTCCCAGCGCCAGGCGTGGCCATGCCCGTACAGGGCATCACCAAAGAGAAAGCCGGCCAGCAGGGTGGCGGTGAGCAGCACGAAGCCGGCCGCCACAAACCGGTAGGTCAGGCGCTCCAGCGTCAGCAGGGGCAGGCCACTGTGCGGATCCTCCGCATGGCGGATGCGGGCCTCGGCACGGGTCATGAACCAGGCGTGGACCACGGCAATGCCGAACAGGCCATAGCAGGCCACGCCGAAGGCCAGATGCAGCGCCAGCCACGCCGATGCGGTGGCGGGCATGGGGCTGCCGGGGAAAAACAGGGCCACCATGACGGCGGCGGCACCGACCACGCACAGGGTCCAACGGGTGGGCAGCTGCGGGAAGATCTGGCTCTCCACGGCATACACCGCGGCGACCAGCCAGGCGGTCACGGACATGGCCGGGGCAAAACCAAAGTGAGGCTGCTCGCCGAGCAGCGTGATGGCCAGCACGGAACCATGCAGCAGCCACGCCAGTGCCACCCAGATGCGGGCCGCCCGCTCGCCCACCTGGGTGTGGCGCACGGCGGGCCAGGCGTAGGCGGCGGCGGCGAATACCGACAGGATCAGGCTGGAGGGAGGCGCACTGGCTAAAATCATGGGTACAGTTTAGCGTTTTGCTTTCTGCACCGGTAACCATCCATGGCCTCAGCCCTCTCCGACAAACTCTCCCGCCTCGTCAAGGAAATGCGAGGCCAGGCCCGCATCACCGAAACCAACGTCTCCGACATGCTGCGCGAGGTGCGCATGGCCCTGCTCGAAGCCGACGTGGCCTTGCCCGTGGTGCGCGACTTCATCGCCCGCGTCAAGGAAAAAGCACTGGGCCAGGAAGTGATGGGTTCACTGCAGCCCGGCCAGGTGCTGGTCAGCATCGTCAGCAAGGAGCTGGCCGCCACCATGGGCGAGGGCGTCAGTGACATCAACCTGGCCGCTCAGCCGCCCGCCGTCATCCTGATGGCCGGCCTGCAGGGCGCCGGCAAGACCACCACCACGGCCAAGCTGGCCAAGCACTTGATCGAGAAGCGCAAAAAGAAAGTGCTGACCGTCTCCGGCGACGTCTACCGCCCAGCCGCCATTGAGCAGTTGAAGACGGTGACGGCGCAGGCCGGTGCTGAATGGTTCCCCTCTACGCCGGATCAGAAGCCGGTGGACATTGGCCGTGCCGCACTGGACTATGCCAAGAAGCATTTCTTCGACGTGCTGCTGGTTGACACCGCCGGCCGTCTGGCGATTGACGAAGTGCTGATGGCGGAAATCAAGGACCTCCACGCCGCCCTCAATCCGGTGGAAACCCTGTTCGTGGTCGACGCCATGCAGGGCCAGGACGCGGTCAACACCGCCAAGGCCTTCAAGGAGGCGCTGCCGCTGACCGGCATCATCCTGACCAAGCTCGATGGCGATTCACGCGGTGGCGCCGCGCTGTCGGTGCGCCAGATCACCGGGGCGCCGATCAAATTTGCCGGTACCAGCGAAAAGCTCGACGGTCTGGAGGTGTTCGATGCCGAGCGCCATGCCGGGCGCATCCTGGGCATGGGCGATATCCTGGCGTTGGTGGAGCAGGTGACTGCGGGCGTGGACATCGCCGCGGCGCAAAAGCTGGCCGCCAAGGTCAAGAGCGGTGCCGGGTTCGACCTGAACGACTTCCTGGCCCAGATCCAGCAGATGAAGCAGATGGGCGGCCTGTCCAGCCTGATGGACAAGCTGCCGGCGGCCATGTCCGCTCAGGCCGGCAATGTGGACATGGAGCGTGCCGAGAAAGACATCAAGCGCAAGGAAGGCATCATCCACAGCATGACGCCGCTGGAGCGGCGCAAGCCCGAACTCATCAAGGCCACCCGCAAACGCCGCATTGCCGCCGGGGCTGGGGTGCAGGTGCAGGAGGTCAACCGCATGCTCAAGGAATTCGAGCAGATGCAGGACATGATGAAGAAGATGAAGGGCGGCGGCATGATGAAGATGATGAAGCGCCTGAGTGGCATGAAGGGCATGCCCAAGATGCCGTTCTG